>NZ_CP016634.1:0-200000 GCF_002741075.1 Pseudomonas putida
GAGCAGAAGAAGGGGTTGAGTGACGTCACGTGGCTTGATCGAACCTAGACGAGAAGACAACATGAAAAAAATAGAAGGACATATAAAAAGCTTTTCTGAAGAACTTATAGATCTTTAGTGGATAACCTTCTGTGGATAACTACCGATAGCCCTTTGTTCACACTGGTTACAGAGAATCATAACCTTGTCGGTAAGCCGTGCCCTCGCTGTGCTGATGAGGCGCAAAACCTGTGGATCGAATAGACTGTTACCCACAGATGAGTTATCAACAGGCTTGTTGTCAGGGTTGTGCATAGCTCTCAAAGCTGGTTATCCACAGAGCTTATTCACAGCGCAGAAAGGGTATCTAGGGAGTTTTTTGACCGATTTGGCACTGCGCAAGTCGATGCCACATGTGGATAAGTGGTCTACCTCCCGGTACAATGGCGGTTTGTTTTTGCCTCATCCGGCTTTCAACTCAGGGGATATCCGTGTCAGTGGAACTTTGGCAGCAGTGCGTGGAGCTTCTGCGCGATGAACTGCCTGCCCAGCAATTCAACACCTGGATCCGTCCGCTACAGGTCGAAGCCGAAGGCGACGAGTTGCGCGTCTATGCGCCCAACCGTTTCGTTCTCGATTGGGTCAACGAAAAGTACCTGGGTCGTCTGCTCGAGCTGTTGGGCGAGCGTGGCAACGGCATTGCGCCTGCCCTTTCCTTATTAATAGGCAGCCGTCGCAGTTCAGCTCCGCGTGCCGCTCCCAATGCGCCTGTCAGTGCTGCGGTCGCTGCGTCGATGGCCCAACAGACTCAAGTCCAGCAGGCAGCACAGGTCGTGCAACCGAGCGAGCCGGTCGTTGAGCCTGCACTCGAGCTGGCCCCTGCGCTCGAGATCGAAGAACCGTCTTCGCGCGACAGTTTCGATGCCATGGGCGAGCCGGCTTCTGCGCCAGCTACCACTCGCACCGAGCAACGCACGGTTCAGGTCGAGGGGGCGCTCAAGCACACCAGCTATCTCAACCGTACCTTTACCTTCGAAACCTTCGTCGAAGGTAAGTCCAACCAGTTGGCTCGCGCCGCAGCCTGGCAGGTTGCCGACAACCCCAAGCATGGTTACAACCCACTGTTCCTTTATGGTGGGGTGGGCTTGGGTAAGACCCACCTGATGCATGCTGTGGGTAACCACCTGCTGAAGAAGAACCCGAATGCCAAGGTGGTCTACCTGCATTCCGAGCGTTTCGTCGCCGACATGGTCAAGGCGCTGCAGCTCAATGCAATCAACGAGTTCAAGCGCTTCTATCGTTCGGTCGACGCTCTGCTGATTGACGATATCCAGTTCTTCGCGCGAAAGGAGCGTTCCCAGGAGGAGTTTTTCCACACCTTCAACGCCCTGCTAGAGGGTGGTCAGCAGGTCATTCTCACCAGCGACCGTTACCCGAAGGAAATCGAAGGGCTGGAAGAGCGTCTGAAGTCGCGCTTCGGTTGGGGCCTGACGGTTGCCGTAGAGCCCCCGGAGCTCGAAACCCGTGTGGCGATCCTCATGAAGAAGGCCGACCAGGCGAAGGTGGAGTTGCCCCACGATGCGGCATTCTTCATCGCCCAGCGTATCCGCTCCAACGTGCGTGAGCTGGAGGGGGCCCTGAAACGAGTGATTGCCCATTCCCACTTCATGGGACGGGATATCACCATCGAGCTGATTCGTGAGTCCCTCAAAGATTTGCTGGCGCTGCAAGACAAGCTCGTGAGTGTGGATAACATTCAGCGCACTGTGGCCGAGTACTACAAGATCAAGATCGCCGATCTGTTGTCCAAGCGGCGTTCGCGCTCGGTCGCACGTCCACGCCAGGTTGCCATGGCGTTGTCCAAGGAGCTGACCAACCACAGTCTGCCGGAAATCGGCGATATGTTTGGCGGTCGCGACCATACCACCGTGCTGCACGCCTGCCGCAAGATCAACGAATTGAAAGAATCCGATGCGGACATCCGCGAGGACTACAAGAACCTGCTGCGTACGCTGACGACCTGATGACCGTCGGTGCAGCTAATTGAAGGCAAGGGACTAGACCATGCATTTCACCATTCAACGCGAAGCCCTGTTGAAACCCCTGCAACTGGTCGCAGGCGTCGTCGAGCGCCGCCAGACCTTGCCGGTCCTGTCCAATGTGCTGTTGGTCGTGCAAGGCCAGCAACTGTCGTTGACCGGTACCGACCTGGAAGTCGAGCTGGTTGGCCGTGTACAACTGGAAGAGCCGGCCGAGCCGGGCGAGATCACTGTCCCGGCGCGTAAGCTGATGGACATCTGCAAGAGCCTGCCGAGCGATGTCCTGATCGACATCAAGGTCGATGAGCAGAAGCTATTGGTCAAGGCTGGTCGCAGCCGTTTCACCCTGTCGACGCTGCCGGCCAATGACTTCCCGACCGTCGAGGAAGGCCCTGGCTCGCTGACCTGCAACCTGGAGCAAAGCAAGCTGCGTCGCCTGATCGAACGCACCAGCTTCGCCATGGCCCAACAGGACGTGCGTTACTACCTCAACGGCATGCTGCTGGAAGTTTCCACTGATACCCTGCGTGCTGTTGCTACCGACGGTCACCGTCTAGCGCTGTGCTCCATGCACGCCGCCATTGGCCAAGCCGAGCGCCACCAGGTCATCGTGCCACGCAAAGGTATCCTCGAACTGGCACGTCTACTGACTGAGCCGGAAGGTATGGTCAGCATCGTTCTGGGCCAGCATCACATTCGTGCGACCACCGGCGAGTTCACCTTCACCTCCAAACTGGTGGACGGCAAGTTCCCCGACTACGAGCGTGTACTGCCAAAAGGCGGTGACAAACTGGTGATCGGTGATCGCCAGGCTCTGCGTGAGGCCTTCAGCCGTACCGCGATCCTCTCCAACGAGAAGTACCGTGGGATCCGTTTGCAGCTGGCTTCCGGCCAGTTGAAGATTCAGGCAAACAACCCCGAGCAGGAAGAGGCCGAAGAAGAGATCAGCGTCGATTACAGCGGTAGCTCGCTGGAGATCGGTTTCAACGTGAGCTACTTGCTGGATGTGCTGGGCGTTATGACCACCGAGCAGGTTCGTCTGATCTTGTCCGACTCCAACAGCAGCGCCCTGCTTCAGGAAGCCGGCAATGATGACTCTTCCTACGTCGTCATGCCGATGCGTCTGTAACCTGTAGCAGGCCAAATGTCACTTCGACGTATCATGGTCACCGCGGTGCGCAACTTGCACCCGGTGACTCTCTCCCCCTCCCCCCGCATCAACATCCTTTACGGCGCCAATGGCAGCGGCAAGACCAGCGTGTTGGAAGCAGTCCATCTGTTGGGGCTCGCCCGCTCCTTTCGCAGCACGCGTCTGAATCCGGTTATCCAATACGAGCAGCCAACCTGCACGGTGTTCGGTGAGGTTCAGCTCGTTGAGGGCGGGACCAGCAACCTCGGTATATCGCGAGACCGCCAGGGGGATTTCACTATCCGGATTGATGGACAGAATGCTCGCAGCACAGCCCAGTTGGCCGAGCTGTTGCCGCTGCAACTGATCAACCCGGACAGCTTCCGGCTGCTCGAAGGCGCTCCCAAGGTGCGTCGGCAGTTTCTGGATTGGGGAGTGTTCCACGTGGAACCTCGATTCATGACTGCTTGGCAGCGCCTGCAGAAGGCGCTGAGGCAGCGGAACTCATGGTTGCGTCATGGTACACTTGACGCTGCTTCGCAAGCCGCCTGGGACCGGGAGTTATGCCTGGCCAGTGCGGAGATAGATGAATACCGTCGCAATTACATCAAGGCCTTGAAGCCTGTCTTCGAGCGAACCCTGAGCGAACTGGTTGAGCTGGACGGGTTAACCCTGAGCTACTACCGAGGCTGGGACAAGGACCGGGAACTCAACGAAGTACTCGCCTCTTCTCTTCTTCGCGATCAGCAAATCGGGCACACCCAGGCGGGTCCGCAGCGTGCTGATTTGCGTCTTCGATTGGGCGCAAACAATGCCGCCGACATTTTGTCCCGAGGTCAGCAGAAACTTGTGGTCTGTGCCTTGCGGATTGCCCAGGGCCACCTCGTCAGTCAGGCACGCCGCGGTCACTGTATTTATCTCGTGGATGACTTGCCGTCCGAATTGGATGAGCAGCATCGTCTCGCGCTTTGTCGCTTGCTTGAAGAATTACACTGCCAGGTTTTTATCACCTGTGTAGATCACGAATTACTGAGGGAAGGCTGGCAGACGGAAACGCCAGTTGCCTTGTTCCACGTGGAACAAGGCCGTATCACCCAGACCCACGACCATCGGGAGTGAAGGCATGAGCGAAAATCAAACGTACGACTCCTCCAGCATCAAGGTGCTGAAAGGGCTGGATGCCGTGCGCAAACGCCCCGGCATGTACATTGGCGACACCGATGATGGCAGCGGCCTGCACCACATGGTCTTCGAGGTGGTCGACAACTCGATCGACGAAGCCCTAGCGGGGCATTGCGACGACATCACGGTCATCATTCACCCGGACGAATCCATCAGTGTTCGCGACAACGGTCGCGGCATTCCTGTCGATGTGCACAAAGAAGAAGGTGTATCGGCGGCGGAGGTCATCATGACCGTCCTCCACGCGGGCGGTAAGTTCGACGACAACTCCTATAAGGTTTCTGGCGGTCTGCACGGCGTAGGGGTTTCAGTTGTAAACGCCCTGTCCGAAAAGCTGGTACTGACCGTTCGCCGTAGCGGCAAGATCTGGGAGCAGACTTACGTTCACGGTGTTCCACAAGCCCCGATGGCAGTGGTCGGTGAGAGCGAAACTACCGGTACCCACATCCACTTCAAGCCTTCGGCGGAAACCTTCAAGAACATCCACTTCAGTTGGGACATCCTCGCCAAGCGTATTCGCGAGCTGTCGTTCCTGAACTCGGGCGTCGGTATCCTGCTCAAGGATGAACGCAGCGGCAAGGAAGAGTTCTTCAAGTACGAAGGTGGCCTGCGCGCGTTCGTTGAATACCTGAACACCAACAAGACCCCGGTCAACTCCCAGGTGTTCCACTTCAATGTTCAGCGTGACGATGGCGTCGGTGTCGAAGTCGCCCTGCAGTGGAACGACAGCTTCAACGAGAACCTGCTGTGCTTCACCAACAACATTCCGCAGCGTGACGGTGGTACCCACCTGGTTGGCTTCCGCTCCTCGCTCACCCGTAGCCTGAACAACTACATCGAGCAGGAAGGTCTGGCCAAGAAGAACAAGGTCGCGACCACCGGCGATGATGCCCGTGAGGGCCTGACCGCGATCATCTCGGTCAAGGTGCCGGATCCGAAGTTCAGCTCGCAGACCAAAGACAAGTTGGTTTCCTCGGAGGTGAAGACCGCCGTGGAACAAGAGATGAACAAGTATTTCGCCGACTTCCTGTTGGAAAACCCCAACGAAGCCAAGGCGGTTGTCGGCAAGATGATCGATGCTGCCCGTGCCCGTGAAGCGGCGCGCAAGGCGCGTGAGATGACTCGTCGTAAAGGTGCGCTGGACATCGCTGGCCTGCCGGGCAAACTTGCCGACTGCCAGGAAAAAGACCCTGCCCTATCCGAACTGTACCTGGTGGAGGGTGACTCCGCGGGTGGCTCGGCCAAACAAGGCCGTAACCGTCGCACCCAGGCGATCCTGCCGCTCAAGGGCAAGATCCTCAACGTCGAGAAAGCGCGTTTCGACAAGATGATCTCGTCCCAGGAAGTGGGCACACTGATCACCGCCCTGGGCTGTGGCATCGGCCGTGAAGAGTACAACATCGACAAACTGCGTTATCACAACATCATCATCATGACCGATGCTGACGTTGACGGTTCGCACATTCGTACCCTGCTGTTGACGTTCTTCTTCCGCCAACTGCCGGAACTGGTCGAGCGCGGCTACATCTATATTGCCCAGCCGCCGCTGTACAAGGTGAAGAAAGGCAAGCAGGAGCAGTACATCAAGGACGACGACGCCATGGAAGAGTACATGACGCAGTCGGCCCTGGAAGATGCCAGCCTGCATCTGGACGAATCGGCTCCGGCGGTTTCTGGCGTTCAGCTTGAAAGCCTGGTGAACGAATTCCGTTCCGTGATGAAAACGCTCAAGCGTCTGTCGCGTCTGTATCCGGAAGAACTCACCGAGCACTTCATCTACCTGCCTGAAGTCACCCTGGAGCAATTGGCCAACCAGGCCGCCATGCAAGGTTGGCTGGGCAAACTCCAAGAGCGCCTGAGCAACAGCCAGAAGTCTGGACTCACTTACCAGACCAGCCTGCGTGAAGACAAGGAACGCAACCTCTGGCTGCCGGAAGTGGAAATCACCTCCCATGGCCTGGCCAGCTACGTCACCTTCAACCGCGACTTCTTCGGCAGCAACGATTACCGCACGGTAGTCGCCATCGGCGCCAAGCTCAGCACCCTGTTGGGCGAAGGTGCCTATGTGCAACGTGGCGAGCGTCGCAAGGCGGTCACGGAGTTCAAAGAAGCCCTGGACTGGCTGATGAACGAAACCACCAAGCGTCACACCATCCAGCGATACAAAGGTCTGGGTGAGATGAACCCGGATCAGCTGTGGGAAACCACCATGGACCCAACTGTGCGCCGGATGCTGAAGGTGACCATCGAAGATGCGATCGCTGCCGACCAGCTGTTCAACACCTTGATGGGTGATGCAGTCGAGCCGCGCCGTGACTTCATCGAAAGCAATGCCCTGTCGGTGTCCAACCTGGACTTCTGATCAGGTGTAGGTTCACAGAAAAGCTGCACGCTTTCACAAATAGATGACCGGCCGGGCTTCAACCATGGCCCCTGTCGGTCACCATCAAGCCCGCCTTCGCGGGCTTTTTTTTGCCTGGAATTCCTGCCGGGGCGCCCTACTCCGCTCATTGGAAAATGATGCAGATGGGGGGATTTGAGGAAGTGATTTGATGGGGCGCTGGAAGTGCTGAGAGGGTCGGCGGGCGGATCTGAGCAGCAGAGAGATTGAGAGGACTTTAAAACTAATATTTGAACACCTTAATAGTTAATTAAGCGTACGTGTTAAGTATTAATTTGAACAATTTAGTATGGAAATGGAATTTGGTGGAAGTTGCCATTTTGGATTTTTTGTAGATTTCGAAGGGATGTTGGAATAAGATCTATGACCAACTTTTCCGCTTTGCACTGAAGATTTTCAGCCAAATCAGCTGTTTGAAGCGAGAGCTTCAGACCTGATCCAAATTGCTCCAGCGATCACGAAGTGGCCGTTTAGAAATAAAGAGAGCAAGCCGATTGCTTTAGATTCTGATCAGTCATGAGAGTCATGACCAATGAGAGAAAAGGAGACCTGAAAATGTAGAAAAACGCGATCAATCCCGAGAGGACTGACCGCGCTTAGCGAAGCAGACTTGCGTCCTCAGAACCCGCAATGTCTGCTTTTTCGAAGCGACTGTCAATCCTCTCCCATTTTTTCGACCTTAGCGAGGTTACTCGACGGCACAGTGTTGCCTGTCGAAAGGCCTCACTTCGCCCGCCCTGCGCCTTGATTTTTTGGCGCAGCGTCGGCGCTCGTTTCGAGATTTTCGGAGGTGTTTCATGACAGTACGAAAGGTGGTCACGCGGCGGTCCAACCATTACCGCGGCTACTTCCCATCGCTCAAAAATAAAAAGCCTGTGCCCTGGGAGTCCCAGCTCGAAGGCGCTCTTTTTCGGCTTCTTGAGCTGTCTCCTGCGGTCATCGGCTACGTCCCGCAGCCCAGTGAGGAACGTGTTCCATCGCTCCAGGGCTACTTCAAATATTACCCAGACGTACAGGTTTTCCTCGCGGATGGGCGCGAGTGGTGGTTTGAAGTGAAGCCTCACGATCGACTGAAGATTGCCAGCGTCAGGCAGCGACTGGATGCCGCTGAGCGCTACTTCAACGCCACTGCCCGTAACTTTTCGGTGATCACTGAAAAGTTAATTGAAGCTGAACCCCTGGCTACCAATCTTAGAAGGCTGATGTATCACCGGCGCGGTCCAGAGCTTTCGCATCAGGCGTTGGAGGAGGTAATGGCGACCTTCAACGAATGGCCGCCTATGACCGTTGCAGATCTGCTCTACGTGGTTGGTGAGGGGAAAGCCTGGCGCTTGTTAGGCCTTGGGGTGGTGGGCATTGACCTTGATAGGTCAATTGACACTGACTCCCCGGTCTTCCTGCAAGGGGGGCACCGTCATGCAAACCTTTTCCCTTAGGGTGAAATTGGTCGTCATCGTTCGTGGCGTACTGATGGTGCTTGAGAAGAGGCTTATTGACCGGAAGCTGCTCTTTTTCGATGAGCTTGGTGAGCCCACGAAGCTATCCGAGAAGGAGTTCTATGAGGCCTACGAGAAGCGCGAGATCGAGATCTCCGCTGATCAGCCATACCTTGGGAGGGTTCCGTATGTGCGGAACGTCCCTCCAGATATTTCATGCTTCCCCAAAAAACATGGAGATGAGGCATTGCGTCGACGCAAGTATCTGGACGACCTAACTAAGCGCGGTAAATACAAGCTACCGGGTGACGAAGACATGATCAAGAAGCTTAGAGATATCGCCAAAAAGATTGGGGATGCGTGCGCACCCTCGGTTTCCACTATTCGACGTTGGGCAGCCAAATACATTGGCCAGAACGTAGTAAAGCTTATCCCTCAGCATGCCAAAAAGGGTCGGGCTGCCGCGATACAGGGAGAGCTCGAAGTTATTCTTGAAGGGGTGATTAATAAAACCTACCTGCAGGATACGATTCCAGCGGTCAGCGTGGTCGTTTCAGAATTCGAGGATCAGATAAAAGAGAGGAACAAAAGTCGTTTGCCTTCGGATCAGCTCAAGATCCCAAGCGGAATGACTGTCCGAAGGTACATCGCCAAGCTGGATCCGTACCTTGTGGATAAGGAGAGGCTCGGAAAACACGCAGCAGACAAGAAGCACCGTGTTGCGGCGGGTGTCCTACGTGTCCATGAGATTTTGGAACGTTGGGAAATTGATCACACCTTGTTGGACGTCCAGCTTGTGGATGAAACCTCGGGGCTGTGCATTGGGCGCCCCTATCTGACGATCGTCCTCGACCGCTTCTCTCGAATGGTGATGGGATATTTGCTCCACCTGTCGGCGCCAAATACGGAAACCGTGCTTCGTGTGATCGAACGCTCAATCCGTCCAAAAGCCGAATTGCTGAAGCGCTTTCCGAAAGTGAGAAATGAATGGTGGGCACGTGGGCTGCCGGCTCGAATAGTCCCAGACAACGCAGCGGAATTTCACGCGGGCGATCTCATCATGGGATTCAACGAGTTGGGTATCGAGATCATGTATCCCGCTTCAAGGGCCCCTCAAAGGAAAGGTGCCGTCGAACGCTTTTTCAGCACACAGAACCTGGGGCTTATCCACAACCTCCCGGGTACCACCTTCTCGAATATCCAGCAGCGTGGCGATTACGACTCGGAGAAGAATGCATGTTTCACGCTCCCTCAATTGGAGGCGGTGGTAGTGAAATGGATCGTCGATGGTTACCACCAGACTCCTCATCGGGGGCTGGACAACAGAACACCGGCTCAAGTCTGGGGGACTAGCGAGGCGAACCATGTCATCAGCCTTCCCGTCGACCTGGACTCGTTGGAGTGCATTCTGGCCAAGCGGGCCTCGGTGAAGGTTCACCATTACGGCATCGAGGTTGCCAAAGTGGGCTACCACTCTACGGAACTTGCTGAGCTCCGTATGCGTTTGGCAGACGGAGAAAAGGTAAACGTCCGCTATCGAGACGAAGCCGGGCACGTTTGGGTTCACGACCGCTTCAGAAACTTGTTCTTCAAAGTGCCCGCCAAAGATGAGCGAATGGCCGGTAAGAGCAGGGAGGTGTGGAAGGCTGCCGAGAAAGCGCTGCGAGAAAAATATAATGAGCAGCCTAGCTTCGAGGCTACGCACAGGTGCTACCAGGAAATTATGGAAGATGCAGACGAGGCCCGCCGTTCGCAGACGCTCAGAAAACGACGCGCAGCTGCCATAGCGAAAATCGACAAGGAGGGTCGAGTGACCGAAAGCACGCCTCCACCCAAGGTACTCGCTGAAGTGGAATGGACCGGTGACTCTATTCCTAACATTCCGCCAGCAGCCTTCAAGGTCTCGGTTCGTCGCCCTGCTGGGAGTTCTAAGCCATGAACGCCATCAATCTGTACGAATGCTACGAGCATGGTGAATACAGCTTTACGCTCCGCGATCGTTTTATTCACAGCCCTCAAGTCGAGCGAGCGTTGACGCGACTAGGCGATATCCACGGCGATAGTCGGCGTACCAGAGCAAGTAAAGGGTTGCTGATCCAAGGTCCAAGCGGAGTGGGCAAGAGCACATTGGTCAAGGAGTACATTCGGTCATTGGAGGAATTGGAGAGCCATGACCCACAGAAGCGGACAGTTCTGTTCGTCGAGATGCCTTCGTCTCCAACCAAAAAGAACCTGGCAGCAGCCATTTTGGCAGAGCTGAAGGATCCCTTCGCAGAGGCACGAGGACATTCGGCAGAGGTTAAATTTGCGCGAGTAGTCCTGCTGCTGAAGAACCTTGGCGTGGAGATGTTGGTCCTCGATGAGGCGCAGCACCTGGTCGATTATCGTCGTAATGGTGCGTATGAGGCAGCAGACTGGATCAAGAGTCTGATGAATGAAACCAGTATCGCGTTTGTTCTGATTGGGCTGAAGCGCACCGAAAATCTCCTGCTAGCAAACGAGCAACTGCGACGCAGGTTTTCGGCCACGGTGGCATACGATCGCTTCACCTTCTCCGCTAATACGTCTCTTCATTTCGTGATGTTGTTGCAGGCAATCGAGGGCGAACTGCCTGTTCAAACCATCAGTTTTGTAGAGCCAGCGATGATTAAACGCTTCTACCTGGCTTCCTATGGATTGATCGACTACCTCATCAAGATTGTGGACAGGGCTGTTTGGCTGGTTCAAGTCCAGGACCTTGTCGGGATTGAACTTCCTGTGCTGGCCCAGGCTTTTGAAGACGAGGTTTGGAGCTACGCCACCGAGGATCGAAACCCCTTCAGTGCGAGCTTCAATTTCCAGCCTCTGTTCGGGAAGCGGGAGCCGTTTGAGACGTTCGAAGAGAGCAGTACCTGACGGCCAAGGGCCGGGCTTATCGGCCCGGCTCTACTCCCCTGATTTTTATGTCTTCGATTTCATGGATGTGTAGGAATGTTTGGTCTTTTAATCAACCCACGACCACACCAAGACGAAAGTCTTTTGGGGTACCTGCAGCGCCTGGCGAAAGCCAACGGATTACCCAGAAAGGAACTGCTCACCGCCTTTGCACGAGCCGACGAGACCGATGTTGCGGACTGGCTGCAGATGATGGAAGGACCACTGAGCTGGCCTGCGGTATCTGCTGAGTTTCGTGATCCAAGGCCCAAGGGGGTCAAGTTATGGACGACTCATCACGCTCGTTACTGTCCGATCTGTTTGGGCGAAGCCGGTTATTGGAGAGAAAGCTGGGGCTTGACCCTGGTTACGACGTGTTCTGTCCACGGCACTGAACTCCACGGGCGGTGCCCCAACTGTCTGAAGGAAACCGATCCAAGCGCAATGAGTGCGAATAGTTGCCAAGCGTGTGGCACCTCATTGAGTGGGACCAATTTTGAGATCGCGCCGGCGAGTGATACGGCCGCCTGGCTCACCTCTGGCTTTGAAGATAGGTTTTACGCCGACTCGTTGCCAGCTGACGCGGGATTGGCGGCCCTCACCTACGAACAGTTTCACGAGTTGTCATCGCGTCTCGCTGTCAGAAGTTTGCCTACGGAAAGAACCCAGCCGCTGAAGGTTGCTGATTCGGGTTCGCTAGAGATATCGCGGCTTATGGCAAACGCGGCGGGCGTGGTTCTCATGAACTGGCCTCTCGCATTCAGAGAACTGCTGAGTGGCCTCAAGGCAGTCCATTCCGATAACGAACATTGGACGCTCAGCAGATCGTTCGGCCCGATATACCACGACATCCACCGTGATCTGGATGACTCTTGTTTTGACTTTCTTCGTCGAGAGTTCGAATCATTTCTGCAGCATGCGTGGGAAGCACCGTTAGCGAAGCGAAATCGCAATTTGAGTGAGGAGACGATTGAGAGACATCGTTGGGTGTCGTTCGATTCTGCTGCTGAAGCTTGTGGTCTCGGGGTATCAGTCATAAAACGCCTTCATCAGGAGGGACAAATCGCCTATCGGGAGAAGGTCCATGAAGATCGAGTCTTTACGGTCGTGGACCTGGATCATTTGAAGGCAATCTCGCAGCATCTCCAGGGCGTGGCTGATATGAAAGAAACCTCGACTTTGCTAAGCCTCTGTCGCAATCGGGTTAGGCAGCTGCTAGCTGGTGGTACCCTCCAGTTCTTTGGTGGAGAACCGCGCCCAGGCGAAAGGTGGCTGATTGACTGCCGCTCGATCAACGAATTGATTGATGAGAAGCTGCCTACCAGCTCTGACCAGAGCCTGGTGTCGATCAACTACTTGGCCAAGCATTCTCTGCCCAAGGGGGGTGGGTTGGTCGAGTTGGTTCAGGCAATACGTGCAGGTGAACTTCGCGCTTACGGCCCAGCTGAGAATGGCTCGGTTGCGGTAGGGGCGTGGTTACTCAAGCCGCAAGATTTTGCAGCGTGGCAACAAGCCCGAGCTGAGAACAAGAGTCCGGTCTTTCCCGGCCTGTCGGTAGTCAAGGCTGCTGCGCTGTTAGGCGTCAAAGAACAATGCGCATACGCGTTCGTTCGACTGGGTCTGCTATGGAGCACTGCTGTCGAACGAGGCCGGCGTACGCAATTGATGGTTAAGCCTCAAGCCATCGACAGATTCAGGCGTGGCTATATCTTGGGACCGGAGATTGCGGTGTATTTGGGGAAGTCGACCAGGGAGGCGTTCAAGCACCTTTGGGAGGCCAGGTTTCGCCCCGTTGCGGGGCCATCCATTCCAAACGCGGCTTGCCGGCAGTACGTTTGGGTAAGAAGCAAAAAGCTGATCGATTACCTCGCAAGTGAAGCCGCCCAGATCGACGATCCTGAAGCCATCACGTTTTTATCCACACCGATCGCTCAGCCTCGTGATTGCCGATTCAGGCATGTGGGATCAAGATAGTTAGCACGCTTTCTTTCTTGATTGCTAAAATCATCGAACCCATTTTGGAGAATCTTATGTCCCGTCTCGCTGAATTCCGCCTGCTCGAACAACAGCTCGCAGCCCAACTGGCGGAGCTGGAAGCGCTGAAAAATGACTCTGCCCTGAAGCAGGAAATGGAATTTGAAACGAAGCTGCGCAGTTTGCTCAACGAGTATGGCTACGGCCTGCGCCAAGTGGTGCTGATCCTCGATCCGCAAGCGGTGGCTTCCACTGATATGGCCCCAAAAACCTCTCGGAAACCACGCGAAGTGAAGGTCTACAAGAATCCACACAGCGGAGAGGTTGTTGAGACCAAGGGTGGTAATCAGCGTACGCTTAAGGCCTGGAAAAACGAGTATGGCGCTGAGGTAGTCGAGTCTTGGCTCGCCAATTGATTGCACTGCAGGCGGCTTCTGGCACGAGATGAATCGTGGTGCGCCCCGAATGCAAATTCCCATTCTGGGGCGTGACGAAATTTTCTGCGGGTGGTGGATTTAGAGAATTAAAACTGTCGCTAGAGGGTCCCGTCTTTCGCGGCCTGCAGCCATTTGGAGAGGAAACGCAAAACTGTCGCAATCACCCAAAACGCCGGTTCAGACTGATTCGCTAGAGAATTAAAACTGTCGCAGCCTGAAACGACGCGGCTTTCACGTGTATTCAGAGCCATCATTATCGATAGCCTGCTTACAAACATGTAATTCCTGGATCACGTGGATGACAGCTCCCAGTCGGTAAGCTTCACTCATGTCTTCATGGAGTAACAGAAATGAACACCGCTAAAAGCATTGCCGCCCTCATGCTCGTAATCGCCTCCTCATCCGCTTTAGCTGAAGGAGGATCTGATCGCTTACACGGAAAGATGATTCAGGCAAATGAGCAAGCAATGCGTGCCTACGCCGCTGCCAATGGAAAAAAACCACCTGAAGTGATCCATTATCGCTACGGAATGAAACTGGATGTGGCGAGAGTTATCAGTATGACTTCGCTCAAAGGTAGCTGCGACGTGATGCCGACACAGATGAATTACGAGGACTCAACAGGTGAGTTGAAAATCCTCGAATATCGCTCTGCTGGAATTAACTGTAGAGGTCAAAACTGACCGAAGGGACAGGGTAAGTCTTGGAGTAAGCTGACCACGACCAGCGCTGCAGCTGGTCGGCTGGCCGGCAGAAGCCCTTCCCCCGGGGCATCTTGCATTACGTGTCAGGATAACTGGCAACTACTTGATCGTCCCCACTCTTGGTGAGGCCGATGACTTGATAGGCGTGTTTCATGCCATCAACCTCCATACCTGGTGAGCCAGCGGGCATGCCAGGTACCGCGACGCCTGCCAGGTCGTTGCGCTTTATGAGCTCCTGCACCTGGGCTGCGGGGACGTGACCTTCCACAAACTTGCCATCGATAACCGCGGTGTGACACGAAGCCAGCCTCGGAGCTACTCCTAGCTCTTGCTTCACCGCCCTCATGTCCGTTTCAACGTGGTCGACGACCTTGAAGCCGTTTGCCTCCAAGTGCGCTATCCATTTCTTACAGCAACCGCAATTAGCGTCCCGGTGCACATCGATAGTCAGGGGCTCCGCAGCAAAGGCGGCTGAGGCGATTAGAAGTGACGCTGCGGTACTTAAACCGAGGAAGCGGCGCTTACTTGTCATGAGTGTGCTCCTTCCCGTCTTTGTGCACATGGGTTTTGGGAGTAGAACCTGTGTGGTGGTCCGAGTGCGCCTCGCCGGACTCGTGTTCACCGTGGTGCTCCGCTACTGATGAAGACTCCGAATGCGAACTGCCATGATCATGACTTTCCTCAGCCACGCCGTTTGCTGCGGAATCATCATGATTTCCATGACCTGATTTCGCACCACCGTGTTGGCCTTCATGGTTATGCATATCGCTTTCGCCACCGCCATGTTGGTGACCACCACTGGAAGCGACCATCATCTGGTACTGCTCAGCATTGAGTTGCGGTAGCTGGTCCAGGAACGCGACGATTCCCCAGATGTACTGGTCGTCCATGCTCTTACCCCAGGCTGGCATGCCTGTCGCTTTGATACCGTGCTTGATGGTCCAAAACGCAGCAGCAGGGTCACCGCTTACACCTATCTCGGTGAGGTTTGGTGGGGATGGGTATAGGGCTTGGCTGAGTTCAGTTTTCTCCACCCCTGGCGCGAGGTGGCAACCGATACACATGGCGTTGTAGTTGCCTGCCCCTGCTTGGATGAGAGCAGGATCTTTAAGGTTTGGCACCTCAATGTCGCTTGCTCGGACTTCAATCGAGCGATCCCGCGCCATGGCCAAAAACGCATGCACAGCGGGGAAGTGTGGGTCGTCCGCACCAACGTTCACGAGACCGAAGTAAGCAGCACCTAGCACTGCTGCGCTAGTAACAGCACCTGCCGCCACCAGCGTTGTAATTGTTTTTTTCATGTTGAGTTCTCAAAACCACATCCGAATACCGGCCACAAAACGAGCTTCGTCCACGTCCCCGCCTTCATCCCGAATGAAATCGGCGGTTTTGCCGTAGGAACGGCTCCAGGTGACACCTATGTATGGCGCGAACTGGCGAACAATCTCGTACCGTAACCGCAGCCCGACTTCGGTGTTTGCCAGGCCAGAGCCGACGCCGCGTTCCGGGTCGTTCTTGCCATAAAAGTTGGCCTCAGCGGTTGGCTGAAGAATTAAACGATTGGTTAGCAAGATGTCGTACTCGCCCTCCAGACGGGCAGCGGTTTGACCGTTCTCGCCGATAAAGGCGGTGGCTTCAGCTTCGAAGTCATACAGGGCCAGGCCCTGAATACCGAACGCAGCCCAGGTCTGCGGATCCTCCGGTTTGAAATCCTGCCGGACGCCGGCGACAACATCCCACCACGGGCTTACCGAGCGGCCATAGAGGAGCTGCAGCTCAGCATCTTCAGTCACACCATTGGTTCGTTCACCTTCCGAGCGAATCCAGAGCCTATTGATATCGCCGCCCACCCAGCCGGATGCATCCCAAGCAAGCGTGCTACCTTCATCGGCATCTTGGTATTCCAGTTGGTCTAGCAAGAAAAAGCTGTTGAACCCGCTGTCATCCATTTTGTGCCCGTCAAGCGGGGGGAAGGCAGCCTGCCGGTCGGCATCAGTCAGCACCGGGATTGGCGTACGGCTGGTCGGGGTCGGCGAATCAGCGTTCCCGTTTCCCATCGTGGAATGACCCATCGCGCCATGATCCATGCCTTCCATGGACCCGTGATCCATGCCTTTCATGCTTCCATGGTCCATCTTGCTGTGGTCCATCGAGGCGGGTTTCGCTTTGGGCTGGCCATGGCCCATTTTGCTGTGATCAACGGGTGCAGGTTGCGTGGGTTGCTTGCTCGCGCCCATCTGGCTGTGGTCCATGCCCGGCATCGCAGCCTGTGATGAGGCGTGGTCCATCTGCATGGCACCGTGGCCCATTGCCGAGTGGTCCATTCCGGAATGATCCATTTCAGCGGCGAAGCTGGGCGAAACGCCCAGCACACCTAAAGAAACGGCGAATGCCAGCAGCGATGGTCGTGCAACGCTATTGGCCATTTTTCCCTGCCTTAGCTTTGTCGCTGCCATGCGATTCCATCATTTTGCTGTGATCCATTCCTTCCATGGAACCATGATCCATGCCCTCCATAGAGCCATGATCCATGCCTTTCATGGAGCCGTGATCCATGCCTTCATGGTTCATGCCCTGGGCTTGCTTGCTCTTCGAGCCGTTCGATTGCGCCGCGTTGGACGACTTTTGAGAGTGCTGATCATGGTTGTCACTGGACCAGGAAGACGGGGCGTACACCGCGAGCAGGCCAACCATCGCGGCAGAGAGGAAAAAGGCGCTTCGTTTCATTGGTTTGCTCATCTCGTATCTCCAGTTCATTCGTCCACGCGGACTTCTCGGAACATGCCCATCTCCATGTGGTACATGAGGTGACAGTGATAGGCCCAGCGCCCGAGTGCATCTGCGGTTACGCGATAGCTTCGTTTCGAGCCAGGCGGCATATCGATCGTGTGTTTTCGCACCATGAAATTGCCGTCCTCATCCTCCAGGTCACTCCACATGCCGTGCAGATGGATGGGGTGAGTCATCATGGTGTCGTTGACCAAGGTAATACGCAGGCGCTCGCCGTACTTGAGCCGCAGCGGCTCTGCGTCAGAAAACTTGATCCCATCGAAGGACCAAGCGAACTTTTCCATATGCCCGGTAAGGTGCAGTTCGATTGTCCGGCCAGGTTCCCGGCCGTCAGGGTCGATGAAGGTGCTACGCAAATCCGAATACGTGAGAACCCGACGCCCGTTATCGCGAAGCCCGATCCCCGGATCGCTCAGCTTTGGCGTAGGGGTCATGGTCTGCATATCGACCAGAGGGTTGTTTGTTTCGGAGGCGGGATGGTTCTGCATGGCACCGCTGGCGGCCATATTGCTTTGGTCCATACCGGTCATGTTGCCGTGGTCCATGCCAGCCATCTTGCTATGGTCCATACCGGCCATGCTGCCGTGGTCCATGCCAGCCATCTTGCTATGGTCCATACCGGCCATGCTGCCGTGGTCCATGCCAGCCATCTTGCTATGGTCCATACCGGCCATGCTGCCGTGGTCCATGCCAGCCATCTTGCTATGGTCCATACCGGCCATGCTGCCGTGGTCCATGCCAGCCATCTTGCTGTGGTCCATACCGGCCATGCTGCCGTGATCCATGCCACCCATGCTGCCGTGGTCCATCCCCATATCACTCATGGAGATGAGAGGCCTTGGATCTACAGCCGGCACCGGTGCCTGCAGGCCCTCACGGACAGCCAAGGTACCCCTTGAATAGCCGGTGCGATCCATGGATTGAGCAAAGATGGTGTAAGCCTGCTCGTTTTCAGGCTCGACAATGACATCGTAGGTTTCAGCAACGGCAATCCGGAATTCATCGATCGACACTGGCTTAACGTACTGACCGTCGGCTGCGACAACCGTCATTTTCAAGCCGGGGATCCGCACGTCGAAATAGGTCATCGCCGAGCCATTGATAAAGCGAAGCCGGATTTTCTCCCCTGGCTTGAAGATTCCCGTCCAGTTCCCATTTGGCGCCTGGCCGTTCATGAGGTAGGTGTAGGTGTGCCCGCTCACGTCAGCGAGATCGGTTGGGCTCATCTTCATCTCGGCCCACATCTTTCGATCGGCCACAGCAGCAGACCAACCTTTCTCGCTCACGTCGTCGACGAAGTCGCCAACGGTGCGCTTGTGGAAGTTGTAATAGTCCGACTGTTTTTTGAGCTTGGACATAACCCGCGCCGGGTCTTCGTCGGTCCAATCACTCAGCATGACGACATAGTCACGATCGTAGGTGAAAGGCTCTGGATCCTTGGCATCAATCACCAGCGCACCGTAAACACCGACCTGCTCCTGGAAGCCCGAATGGCTGTGGTACCAGTAGGTGCCGTTCTGGTGGACCTTGAACTTGTACTCGTACATGCCGTCGGGAGCGATGCCATGGAAGCTTAGACCCGGCACGCCGTCCATATTCGCCGGCAGGATGATGCCGTGCCAGTGGATGGACGTGTCCTGCTTCAAGCGGTTGCGAACCCGTAGCGTGACCGTGTCGCCTTCGCGCCAACGGAGTATTGGTCCTGGCAGCGAACCGTTGATGGCCATCGCCGTTCGAGCTGCCCCGGTAATGTTCACCGGGAGCTCCCCGATGTACAGGTCAAAATCGGTGCCGGTCAGTACGTTAGGCTGGCCAGGGCTGGTTACGGCCCAGACCGGCGCGCGCCACATGCCCAGCCCACCCAGTAGTCCGGTAGCAGCCAGGCCTTTGACGAATGAACGTCTCGTGGTTTTGCTTTGCATGCCGTTGCGTCCAATCAGGTAGATCGCTGATATCCAGACTGCGGGATCCGCAGCCATCTGGTTTCAATTGAGCTCCCCCAAGCCTCGTAGACTTTCGCCAAAGCACAAGGATTGCGGGAGGCAATACCCCGAAAGCTGACATAGTTCAGATTCCGGGGTGATTACATTTCTGTAAGCTAAGCTCAGCAGCTCTCGTGGCCGGGGTGCTTTTGGCTTTGGGCGGTAACAGGAGCCTCTGCTTTTTTCTCCTGAGCAACCTGGTAAGCCTGCATGGAAGATGCACGTGCAGCTTCCATCCTGGCGAAGGTGCGATCCGCGCCGCCTTCAGCCAGGGCGAGGCTCGCCATGCCGAAGGTGACTACCATCACAATCGCTTTGATCATGTTCATTTGCGTTTCCTCTAAGGGTCAGTTTCGCCTGATTGGCGCCGTTCACAGTGCTCAAGCTAGCTACCCGGCACTGTCAGCAAGCTGAGCCCGACATTACTTTTCCGTCAGCTTCTGGTTGGGTGCCTTTTTTGCTGCACACTGAAGGGCATCCAAGGGGGCGCAGCAGATGAAATTACTCGTAGCCGAAGATGAGCCAAAAATCGGGGCCTACCTGCAGCAAGGGCTGACGGAGGCAGGCTTTACCGTCGATCGTGTGGTCACAGGGACCGACGCGCTGCAATACGCTTTGAGCGAGGCGTATGACCTGCTGATTCTTGATGTAATGATGCCGGGGCTAGACGGCTGGGAGGTGCTGCGGATGGTACGTGCGGCAGGGAAAGAGGTCCCAGTCTTGTTTTTGACGGCCCGTGATGGCGTGGACGATCGCGTGAAAGGGTTAGAACTCGGGGCTGACGATTACCTGGTCAAACCCTTTGCATTCTCGGAACTGCTAGCGCGTGTGCGCACTTTGCTGCGAAGAGGCAGCAGTGGCTATGCTCAGACCACTATGAAGATGGCTGACCTGGAGGTAGACCTGCTTAAGCGCCGGGCCACCCGAAATGGCAAGCGGATCGACCTCACAGCCAAGGAGTTCTCCTTACTGGAACTACTCATGCGCCGACGCGGCGAGGTACTGCCGAAGTCCCTGATCGCATCGCAGGTGTGGGATATGAACTTCGACAGCGACACTAACGTGATCGAGGTTGCTGTTCGTAGGTTGCGGGCCAAGATTGATGACGATTTCGCCCCCAAGCTCATACATACAGTTCGTGGCATGGGCTATCTGATGGATGTTCCCGAGTAATGCGCGCCCAATCGTCGCTCGTTAAACGCCTTACCCTCATGTTCATGTTCGCGGTCATCGCCGTATTGGTCGTTGCCGGCGTGAGCTTCTACATGCTCAGTCAGCACCATTTCCAGATGCTGGATGAGCAAGCCCTGGCCGAGAAACTCGAATCCACCCGGCACATCCTTTCACTTTCAGCAGCACGTGATGAACTTGAGGATCAGGAGCCTCAACTGCGTGCTTTGTTGGGGGCTCATCAGGACCTTTCTGCGGAGATTCTTGATGCTGACGGTACTGTCCTGTTCTCGGACTCCAAGGCATCCCGCATCCCTGAGCGCTTTAAGCAGGCCTCTTCTGGCGCCGTTTGGGACTGGCAAATCGACTCGCGGAACTTCCGGGGGATTACCTCTCAACTGGCTATAGCGCAGGCGCAGGCGCCGGTAACAGTCATGTTGATGCTGGATGTCACCAGCCATGCCCACTTTTTCAAGACGCTGCAATGGTGGTTCGGCATTGGCTTGGTCATCAGCGCTCTGGTTAGTGCAGGATTGGGGTGGATCGTGGCCAAGAGCGGTCTTCGGCCGGTTGGGCAGATCACCAAGGTGGCGACATCCATGTCTGCCCGGTCCCTTCGCGAGCGAATTCCATTGGAGCCCGTGCCGCTTGAATTGCAGGAGCTGATCCTCTCCTTCAACGGAATGCTTGCACGCCTGGAAGACGCGTTCGTCCGGCTATCAAACTTCTCAGCCGACATCGCACATGAGCTGCGGACTCCGGTAAGTAATCTTCTGACGCATACCGAAGTCGTTCTGACCAAAAAACGCGACCTCGATGCCTACGAAGACAACCTCTACTCCAATCTTGAAGACCTCAAGCGCATGTCGCGCATGATCGATGACATGCTGTTCCTGGCAAAAGCTGATAACGGCTTGATCATCCCCGAGCAGGTTGATATCGATCTGGTCGGGCTAGTGTCCAGACTGATTGAGTACTACCAGCTTGCAGCCGAAGACCGAAGCATTCGGCTTGCCCTTCAAGGCGAAGGTACGATCCGTGGTGACCGGCTAATGATTGACCGGGCGGTTTCCAACATTCTATCCAACGCTTTGCGCTATACCCCCGAAGGCCACGATATCGCCGTCCGGATTGTCGAGGCGGCTGATCAAGTGAACCTGTCCGTCCAGAACAATGGGGCCACGATTGATCCGGAACATATCAACAAAATCTTCGACCGGTTCTATCGCGCTGACCCTGCAAGGCGGGAAGGAAGCCCAAGCAACGCCGGCTTGGGTCTGGCCATAACGCGTTCGATCATCGAGGCTCATGGTGGGCGAATTTGGTGTACCTCCGCTGACGGCGTGACGAGTTTTCACATCGCTCTGCCGCACGCCAAACAATCCACTTCCAAGCCTCAAACGGCTTAATGCTCATTTCATGCGTGTAACCTATACTCGGCCATCATGAACCGGCTCCTACGACTGTTCACCATCCTGCTTCTAATCGCATCGCTTCCTCTCAACGGCATGGCGGGAGTCGACTCAGCCATTGAACCATGCCCCATGCAAACCATGGGGATGGAGATGATGGCGGGGATGGATCACGATTGTTGCCAGGATACTGATCCAGGATCAGCTGCCGACCACTCCAAAGCCTGCAAAGTGGGCCAGGAGTGTAGAACCGCGAGCACAGTTCAGGTCGAAATAATTAACCCCACGCTCACCTATTCTGCGCCTAGGCCAGTAGATACCTATGCGGTGAGCCTCGTAAACAGGGCGCCTCCTGACCCTTGGCGGCCACCCCGCGCCTGATTACCTCTTAAATTCACCCCATCGTCCTGTTTTGCAGCCGGATGATGGCATGCGCTTGCGCGCTGATTTTTTGAGGAATCATTTCCATGACTCCCCCACGTTACCGATTAGGGATGGCATGTCTGGCCGCTCTGATCAGCCTGTTGTCGACGTTACCGGCTCAGGCTACACCGTTGTCTCTGGAGGAAGCGCTTCAACTTGCCGAACGCAATGCCCCCATCCTCCAGGCCAGGCAAGAGCAAATGACGGCCGCTCGACACGCTGTGATCCCAGCAGGCGAGCTGCCTGATCCACGTCTCAACCTAGGAGTGCAGAACCTTCCTGTTGACGGCAGTGATCGTTGGAGCATGAACCGCGATTTCATGACGATGCAGGTTGTCGGCCTCTCCCAGGAAGTACCAAACCGGGACAAGCGGGAGGCACGAGTTGAGACGGCACGAGCGAGCGTTGAGCGAGCCGATGCAGAGGCGGTGTTCGAGCGCTTAAAAGTGCGTGCTGCCACAGCCCAAGCTTGGGTCGCGGCGTACACCGTTCAACGGAAACTGCAGCAGTTTGAGGACTTCTACAAAGAAAACCGTCTGTTGGCCGCAGCAATCCGCGCACGCCTGGCCGGCGGTACCGGCGCGACGGCCGACGCACTTGCTCCTGACCAGGAAGCTGCGCAACTCGATGAGCAAAAAGATGTTCTGCTCACACAGGCCGCTCAGGCACGGGCTGCACTCAAGCGATGGATTGGAGAGGATGCTGATCCGCAAGCTCAAGCATTTCCGCGCTGGCCAGTGAGCGCGCCGGACTATCTACACGCTATACATGCACATCCAGAATTGGCGACCTACAACGCCCTTACGCGGGAAGCACAAGCTCAAGTGCACCAAGCCTTGGCAGAAAAGAAGTCGGACTGGGGGTGGCAGGTGGATTACCAGCGGCGCGGGCCTGAATTCAGCAATATGGTGAGCCTGCAGGTAAGTTTCCAACTGCCCTTGTTCGCTGGCTCACGGCAGGACCCGATGATCGCGGCACGTCGCGCACAAGTCCGGCAACTGGAGGACGAACAGGAAGCGGCATTGCGTGAGCATAAAGCGCAGCTGGAGACAGATCTTGCGGATTACCAGCGATTGCAGCGAGCAGTGCAGCGCAGCCGTGAAACATTGTTACCGCTAGCGGAGGATCGAGTCCGCCTCGCCCTTGCTGACTATCGAGCCGGTAAATCACCCTTAAGTGAGGTTCTCACCGCTCGACGTCAGCGGGTTGAAACACGACTGCAAGACATCGATCTGCAAGGACAGTTGGCCGCGACAGCTGCACGGCTGCACTTCGCGTATGGAGAGGTGCGCGCATGAGAAATTCAACTATCAGCCTTGTGGTATTGGCCGCGTTGGCTATCGGCGGTGGCGTTGGCTATCAGCTAGCAAAGCGTGGGCAGGTGTCCACTGCCTCCCCTGAAACGCTACAGAAGGTGCTGTATTGGTATGACCCGATGTACCCCCAGCAGCACTTTCCAGCACCGGGCAAGTCGCCCTTCATGGACATGCCACTGGTGCCGAAGTACCAGGAAAGCACCGCTGCTGAGGTGAGCCCCGCAGTTCAAGTTTCACAGGGGCTCCAACAAAACCTGGGGGTCCGTCTGGCTACCGTAGCGAAAGGGCAGCTTGCTCGAACCCTCCAGGTGAGCGGCGTGCTTACCTTCGATGAGCGGGATTTTAGCGTTCTGCAGGCTCGTACCGGTGGCTACGTCGAACGCACCTATGGCCGCGCTACAGGCGACGTGGTTGCCAAGGGCGCCCCATTGGCAGATGTGTTGACGCCTGAATGGGCGGGCTTGCAGGAAGAGTACCTGGCGCTTCAGCGATCTGGGGACAATGAATTGCGCGCTGCAGCTCGGCAACGACTACTGCTGGCGGGTATGCCTGCCGATCTTATCAACCGGATTGACCGTACGGGAAGGGTCCAGAATTCGGTAACGCTCTTGGCCCCAACAGCAGGCGTCCTTCAGGCTCTGGAATTGCGGCCAGGCATGACAATGACACCGGGTGCAACGTTGGCGAAGATCAATGGTATCGCGAACGTCTGGCTTGAGGCCGCAGTACCTGAAGCGCAAGCCCAAGGCCTACAGGAAGGACAGGCAGTGCAGGCGAATCTGGCAGCGTTCCCAGGCGAACCTGTTCCCGGCAAGCTGACCGCATTGCTGGCTGATGCGGATCTGCAAAGCCGCACCTTGCGGCTTCGTATAGAACTGCCCAACCCCGGCGGCCGGTTGCGCCCAGGCATGACCGCGCAGGTTTCCCTCCATCCGTCCGGGCAACAGGATGACAGCCTACTGGTGCCAGCCGAGGCGATCATTCGGACGGGGAAACGCGATCTCGTAATGGTGTCAGAAGACGGAGGTCGATTCCGGCCGGTGGAAGTAGTGCTCGGCCAGGAAAGTGCTGGCCAGGTGGTCGTGCTGCGAGGCCTTCAGGCGGGCCAGCGCGTTGTGGCGTCCGGGCAGTTTCTGCTGGACTCCGAAGCGAGCTTGAAAGGTATCGAGGCCGTTACTGCTGGCGATGCTCCACTTGCGCAACCTGTACAGCCGGCTCTACATCAGGCCAATGGGCGCATCGTTCAAATAGAAGGTAATCAGCTGACCATCGCTCATGGACCGTTCGTGACGCTGGGCATGCCTGGTATGACGATGACTTTCCCTGTGGCAGATCCCCGCTTGATTGCCGGACTCAAGGTTGGCGAACGCATCCGGTTTGGAGTGCGCGAGCGCGATGAAGGCATGGTCATCGAGCAAATAACCCAGCAGGAGAACCAGCCATGATCGCGAACCTGATTCGTTGGTCGGTTGGCAACCGCGTCCTGGTCCTGCTGGCAACACTGTTTGCCGTAGCTTGGGGCGTTTTCTCTCTGCGCAGTTTGCCGATCGACGCGTTGCCTGACCTGTCAGATGTGCAGGTGATTATCCGCACCTCCTACCCAGGGCAGGCACCGCAGATCGTGGAAAATCAGGTGACATATCCCCTGACCACCACAATGCTTTCCGTACCCGGAGCCAAGACAGTGCGGGGCTTTTCAGCATTTGGAGACAGCTTCGTATATGTGTTGTTTGAGGACGGCACAGATCTCTATTGGGCGCGGTCCAGGGTGCTCGAATACCTAAGCCAGGTTCAGTCTCGATTACCGGCGTCCGCTAAGCCAGTGCTCGGACCCGATGCCACTGGTGTAGGCTGGATCTACCAGTATGCGCTGGTGGACCGCAGTGGTACCCATGACCTGGCACAGCTGCGCAGCCTTCAGGACTGGTTCCTGCGCTTCGAGTTGAAAACTCTTCCGGACGTTGCCGAAGTGGCGACGATAGGCGGGATGGTCAAGCAGTACCAGGTAGTGCTCGATCCGCTGCGCATGGCCAGCTTGGGAATCACTCAAGTTGAGGTTTCGGACGCCATCGCCAAGGCCAATCAGGAAACCGGTGGCGGCGTGCTCGAACAAGGCGAAGCTGAGTTCATGGTAAGGGCTTCCGGCTATCTGAAGTCACTCGATGATTTCCGAGCCATTCCCCTGCGCCTGGCTGCGAAGGGTATACCCGTAACACTGGGCGATGTAGCCACTGTACAGCTGGGCCCTGAGGCACGTCGCGGCATCGGCGAGCTTGATGGACAGGGCGAAGCGGTGGGCGGCGTAGTAATTCTGCGCAGTGGCAAGAATGCGAAAGATGCCATCGCTCACGTCAAATCCAAGCTTGAATCGCTGGAAAAAAGCCTGCCTGCCGGGGTCGAGCTGGTCACTACCTACGACCGTAGCCAGTTGATCGATCGTGCTGTGGAAAATCTGAGCCAGAAGCTGATTGAAGAGTTCATCGTGGTCGCACTGGTGTGCGCTGCATTTCTTTGGCATCTGCGCTCATCGTTGGTCGCCATCGTCTCGCTTCCGGTTGGTGTCCTCATTGCCCTGATCGTCATGCGCCACCAGGGCATCAACGCCAACATCATGTCGCTTGGGGGCATAGCCATTGCAATCGGTGCGATGGTGGACGCCGCTGTGGTGATGATTGAGAACGCGCACAAACGGGTTGAGGCTTGGCATACGTGGCACCCTGGAAAGTCGTTGCGTGGCGAAGATCATTGGAAAGTGATGACTGAGGCAGCAGTCGAGGTCGGGCCTGCGCTGTTCTTCAGCCTCATGATCATTACGCTGTCCTTCATACCGGTATTCACCTTGCAGGCTCAGGAGGGAAGGCTGTTTGCGCCCCTCGCATTCACCAAGACTTATGCAATGGCAGCAGCAGCGGGCCTTTCGGTTACCCTGGTACCCGTGCTGATGGGGTACTGGATTCGGGGTCGTTTACCGGCAGAAGAGCGCAACCCACTCAATCGAACCCTGATACGGCTCTATCGCCCAGCATTGGAGATCGTTCTACGCCGGCCAAAGCTCACGTTGGCGGGTGCACTGTTGATTTTGCTCAGCAGTGTCTGGCCCCTGAGCCAGCTCGGCGGCGAATTCTTGCCGCCACTGGATGAAGGCGATTTGCTGTACATGCCGACTGCCCTGCCAGGTCTTTCGGCGCAGAAAGCCTCTGAGCTTTTGCAACGTACGGACCGGCTGATCCGAACGGTACCGGAGGTCGCCAGTGTCTTCGGTAAAGCGGGCCGGGCTGAATCAGCGACCGACCCGGCCCCGCTGGAGATGTTCGAGACGACTGTCCGACTTAAACCGAAGGATCAGTGGCGAGCAGGGATGACCACTGAGAAGCTGATCGAAGAGCTGGACCGTACCGTGCAGGTACCTGGGCTAACCAATATCTGGATCCCACCGATTCGAAACCGTATCGACATGCTCGCAACCGGTATCAAAAGCCCGATCGGCGTAAAGGTTGCCGGCAGCAATTTGAATGAGATCGACCGGGTGACTCTGGCTATCGAGAAGGTGGCCAAAACGGTTCCAGGGGTGACTTCCGCCCTCGCCGAGCGATTAACCGGTGGACGCTACATCGATCTGGATATCGACCGCCAATTCGCAGCGCGTTACGGCCTGAACATTGCTGATGTCCAAGCGATTGTTGCCGGCGCCGTTGGGGGCGAAAACATCGGCGAAACCGTAGAAGGCCTGGCGCGATATCCCATCAGTGTTCGGTACCCACGGGAGTGGCGTGACTCTGTTGATGCCCTGCGGCAGCTACCGATTTACACCAGCCAAGGGGGGCGAATCACACTGGGAACCGTGGCACGGGTGCGTATTGCGGACGGTCCACCCATGCTCAAGAGTGAAAACGCGCGCCCCTCGGGCTGGGTGTATATCGACGTGCGGAGACGGGACCTGTCCTCCGTCGTTGCCGACCTGCGCCGGCTAGTCGATCAGCAGGTGAAGCTCGATCCTGGCATAAGCTTGAGCTATTCCGGGCAGTTCGAATACCTGGAGCGCGCCAATGCGCGCTTAGCATGGGTAGTACCGGCGACGCTGGCCATTATTTTCGTCCTTCTCTACCTCACGTTTGGCCGCCTCGGTGAAGCGCTGCTGATCATGGCTACCTTGCCATTTGCGCTAACCGGCGGCGTATGGCTGCTGTACATGATGGGCTACAACCTGTCGGTGGCCACGGGTGTCGGTTTTATCGCCTTGGCTGGGGTCGCAGCAGAGTTTGGAGTCATCATGCTGATCTACCTCAACAATGCCTGGACTGAACGAAACGGCAACGGTACGCAGGGGCAACCTGCGCTTCTGGATGCTATCCGCGAAGGGGCCGTGCAGCGCATCCGCCCCAAAGCCATGACCGTAGCAGTGATCGTCGCAGGCTTGATGCCAATCCTCTGGAGTAGCGGTACCGGCAGCGAAGTCATGAGCCGGATCGCTGTACCCATGGTCGGCGGCATGCTCACCGCGCCTTTGCTCTCACTATTTGTAATCCCTGCGGCTTACTGGCTCGTCAGGCGCCGCGGACTCGCTGTACACGATAACCCCCAAACAGGAGTAACCCGATGAAGAAGCTACTGATCAGCGCTGGCCTGGTGTTCGCCGTTGCGGCGGCGGTGCAGGCCCAAGACATGTATGGCACGGATATGAAGAATATGCCCATGGAAGGCAACGAGACCCAAGGCAGCCAGGCGGCTCCGACTGCATCGGCTGAGGGAACCATCAAAGCTTTGGAACCAGGTAAAGTTACCTTGGCGCATGGACCAGTATCAGCCCTGAAATGGCCGGCAATGACCATGGGCTTCAGCGCTACCGAGCAGCAACTCAAGGGACTCAAGGTAGGCGACAAGGTCAGCTTCGATTTCCGAATGAATGGGGGCACAGCGACGATCGTAGGCATTCGCAAGCAGTGACGGATTGACTTCTAACCCTGCCTATTAGAGCTGATAGGCAGGGTCATTTAGCCAAACTTTGGAAAAAGTGCTGCCGCAATTCCTGACCGCGCCGCCTTCAGCTCTGTGCCTCGGGACGCTAGTTGGTCTTTGCGCTCTGTAGCCGGGATGCATTCAGATCAGAGTAGTAGCTGACGTTTGAGCAGAGATCTTCGTGCATCACGATCTATATGGGTCGAAAGCGGACAGGGCATCGCAAAGTCATCCAACTGCCTGAGTTATCCGAACGCCAACAAGGATTCCACCGAGCTTGTCGACAAGAAAACCCGCGACAACTCAGAGTGTTATCCGAGCAAACAGACTTTGGATACCCTATTCCCGCTAGAAACACTGCCGCTGAAACCCTCCTGGCATGTAGCTCCTTCGTCCTACGCTTCAGCCTCTATGACCCCCACCCAACCTTTCGCGCAGGTGCGGAACGAACCTAGGCGTAACGCGGGTATAAGCTTCGTAGGCAGCGCCAAACTGCTTGTGCATTTCCCGCTCTTCGGAAACCGCCAAACGCCCGTACATCACCAGCAACACCGGGAACATTGCCAGCGTCAGCAGCGTCGGCCACTGAAGGAGAAAGCCCAGAAGAATCAGCACAAATGCCACGTACTGCGGATGTCTGATCCAGCCATAGGGCCCGACCGTTGCAAGTGAACGGCGGCGTTGCGCGTGATATAGCACGTTCCAGGCGGCAGAAAGCAAATAGAAGCCGAAACCCAGGAATAGGTAACTGGCAATGTGCAAAACACTGAAGTGTGGGTTGCCCTGGTCACCGAGCAACGTCGACCACAGATGGCCGGATTCGTGGGAAAGCAGATCGAGGTTGGGGAACCTGGCCTGCAACCAGCCTGACAACAGATAGATCGTCAGGGGGAAGCCATACATTTCCACAAACAGGGCAACGATGAAGGCCGAGAATGCACCGAAGCTCCTCCAGTCTCTCGCCGTTGCCGGCTTGAAGAAACTGAAGGCAAACATGATGAAGATCGCGGAGTTGATGAAAACCAGCGACCAGAGGCCATACGCGCTTTCACCATGATTCATGATGGATCTCCCGGCTTATGGATATCAGCCTTATCGGAGGGGGCCGGTTTGCTCTGGCCCTGGTGATGGTGTCCCCCATGTCCTCGATGCATGAAGACATGCATCAGCGGACAGGCGAGCAACAACAGATAAGGCAGGGCTCCAACGACATGGGCAAGGTGCTCGGTGAGCAGGAAGTAGACGGCGATCCCACCGATTACCACCAGGCCGATTGCATAGCGTGAACGCCAGAAACTGTGTGGTGAGCCGTTTTCATCGAAGTGAGGGTTCATAGCGACTCCTGGGAAAGGAGATGGGTTACTTCGATGCAGCAGATGGCATGCGGTCCATCATCATCTGCATCATCGACTCCATCATGTCCATGCGCTTTTCCATCATCTGGTGGCGGGCGGCCATATCCCCGCCCATGCCGCCATGCATGCCCCCCATTTCAGGCATGCCACCCTCCATGGACTTCATCATGGCCATGCCATTTTTCATCAGCGCCATATGCTCGGCCATCAACGCCTGACGGGCTTCCGGCGTTTTGGCTGCAGCCATCTTTTCGTGCATGGCTTGCATGGCCTTCATTTGCTGGTCCATCGCCGCCATTTGCCCTTTGTCCATTGGCTGAGAAGGCGTCTTCTCGGTAGCCGCCGCGCTTGGCGCATCGGCCGGGTGATGTGTCGAGTGTTCATCGGTGTTTTGCGCCATGGCGCCCACGGACGCTGCGGCCAAACAAAGTCCGATCAGTAAATTTCGAACGTTGTTCATCATCATCTCCTTAGCACTGTTTTAAAGCCGGATGCCTTGGTCTGGGCGCTAGGCCTCACCTGGCACGACAAGCAAATTACTGCGCCGGCGTGAATGCTCATTTTTCGCGTCGTGCTCGGGTTGTACACCGACGGGCTATTATTGGGCACTCGGCGGCTCGAAGCTGATCCCGTTTGGCCCGGCGCCAACCTTATGGGTAGCAACGACCTTTCGGCTGCTCGTATCGATGACAGATACGGTGCCCGCTTCAATATTGCTGACAAACACATAAGCGCCGTCGCTGCTGATGGCCACACCATGGGCACCCTTGCCGGTGGTCACGGTGCCCAGGCTGCTACGCGTCTGGAGATCTACGATGGAGACTCGGTCGTCCGGATTCTGGCCACTGCCCTGATTCGCGACATAGACCTGGCGACCGTCAACGGTGGCCATCATCTGGATTGGCGTGCGGCCGACATCAACCTTGCTGATCACCTTGCGTCTGGCCGTGTCGATGATGCCAAGCTGATTTGTCGCACTGAGCGAGACGAATGCCAGGCGACCGTCAGGGGCAAAGCCGACCTGGACAGGGCCTTTGCCCACGGGAATCTGCGCGGTTTCTTTGAGTGTGACGACATCGATAAGCGATACGCTGTCGCTCTTCATGTTCGCGATATAGAGTGTCCGGCCATCAGGGCTCAAGCGCAGCCCATGGGGATAACGCCCAGTTGGAATACCGGGCAACTCGATTCGCTGCTCAAGGTCAAATACTCGCACCTGGTTGGCAGCGGAATCGGTCACAAAAGCTCGCAGCCCGGTGACGTCGGTGACCACATGAGCCGGGTGATCGCCTGCCGGGAAGCTGAACGGTGGCCTGTCCAGCGCGCTGGTACTGAACACCAGCAACTGCCCACCGGGCTTTTCACCGCTCGAATGCCCCGCATGTCCAGCCACTCCAACAACCAGAAGCAAGCTGCCGTCGGGCGAAACCTGTAGGTTGTGGGGTGCGATCGGCAAGGCGACCGTGCTCACATCACCTGTCGCAAGATTTACCTGGCTAATGGAAGCGGACCGTTCATTGGCCGTGTAGACGTTACCCGTAGGGTTTGCCATGACCAGCCCCAGAGGGATGAGCAGGGATATCCCCAAGGCCATAGAACTAAACCGCTTGGCAGTCATCATTGTGAATGAGCTCCAACGAGGGGCCGGGGTATGTGAGCCAGGCTGGCCTATACATTTACTCAAGATAAACACCAATCGCGAAGCATTTTCTTGATCAGCGTCAACGTCCACAGCTTGACTCGGCACTGGGTGATCGAAGGCCGTCCATTTCTTGGGGAGTATTGCTGGCTATCCCGACCCGGAGTCAGTCGACATCAGGCTGTATATGAAGAAACCGCGCCATGAAACATGGCACGGCGGCTTGCCATCTGAGCGGTAACGAGACTTAGCGACTGACTTTGGTTGGGTAACCAAGCGCCTGGACCAGTGCACCGACGCGTTCCGCCTCGATGTTGCTTTGGACACTCACTGTACCGGCAGCACGATCAACGATCACCTTCGCGTCGCCATCGGCAGCCTGGATGGCCTTGGTGATCTTGTTGACACAACTGCCACATCCCATACCGGAAACTTCCAAAACGAACATAGCGGGCCTCTCATGCTGGTACGGCTTTTCTCGCCGCATTTACAGCTTCAACCTTGACACGATGACAAGGTCAAGGCCCGGTCAAAGGATTTATCTTCGCCCTGAAATCTTGTCCAACTCCTCTGGCGGCGGCCCCTGCTGCATCACAATTGTCCCTTACGATCTTGGCAGAAGATGGCGGACGTCGCAGTTGCCCGATGTCCTCCATCAGGACCAGATTGGCGCCGAACTCGCGGACATACCCGCTAAGGCCAAAGCCCTAGACAGTCAGTCATATGGATCAGGCGTTGAAACGCTGATGGCGGAACTTCCTCTCATAGGTTGCGGTGTGCCCATTTCAGTCTGTGACTACGCGCTTCAGCCGCAGTGCGTTGAATACCACGGAAGCCGAACTTACGCTCATGGCCAATGCCGCAATCATCGGTGACAATAGATGGCCGGTAAGCGGGTAGAACAAACCTGCCGCCAGCGGTATGCCCATAGCGTTGTAGAAGAATGCGAAGCCCAAGTTTTGACGCATGTTCTTCACCGTGGCCACGGATAGTGTTCTGGCCCGCAGGATGCCCATCAGGTCGCCCTTGACCAGCGTCAACTGGGAGCTGTTCATGGCAACATCGGTGCCAGTTCCCATGGCGATCCCGACATCAGCCCGGGCCAGCGCAGGGGCATCGTTGATCCCATCTCCTGCCATGGCAACCCGGCGCTTATCGCCCTGCAGGAGCGCCACCAGTTGCTCCTTGTCCTCGGGTTTCACTTCTCCGTGGACTTCCTCGATGCCGAGTTGTTTCGCGACCGCACGTGCCGTAGTCAGGCCGTCGCCGGTGGCCATGATGACCTTCACATCTTCTGCCTGTAGCCGGGTTACCGCCTCCTTGGAGGTGGGTTTGACCGGATCGGACACCGCTAGCAGGCCAGCGAGCACGCCATCGACGGCCAAGTACATGATACTCATGCCTTCCAGACGCAGCTGCTCGGCGCGGTCTCGCAACGGACTGGTGTCGAGGCCAGCCTCTTCCATCAAGGTCGTGTTGCCAAGCTGCAGCCGTTTGCCGTTCACCTGGCCACGTACACCGATCCCAGAGCCCGACTCAAACGCCTCTGGCTTGGACAAGCTGTGTCCATGCGCTCGCGCATGATCGACAATCGCATGTGCCAGCGGATGCTCGCTGCCTTGGTCCAGGCTGGCGGCAAGGCGCAAGACTTCGGGTGGCATGAACTGCCCGGTACCGACCACGCTATGAAACACTGGCCGGCCCTCGGTGAGGGTCCCGGTCTTGTCGACGATCAGCGTGTCGATCTTGCAGAGGTTCTCGATAGCACTGGCGTCTCGGAAGAGCACGCCACTGCTGGCAGCCTTCCCGGTAGCGACCATGATCGACATGGGAGTGGCTAGGCCGAGCGCGCAGGGGCAGGCAATGATCAGGACCGCGACCGCATTGATCAGGCCGAAGACCCAGCCAGGCTCCGGTCCGAAAAGCCCCCAGCCGAAGAGCGTGACCAGCGCGACCAGAATCACCCCCATGACGAAATAGCCGGCCACGGTGTCCGCCATCCGCTGCATCGGGGCTTTCGAGCGCTGAGCCCGCGCGACCATCTGCACGATTTGCGAGAGCACTGTCTCGGCGCCGACCTTCTGCGCCGCCATCACAAGGCTGCCGTGGGTATTCAGCGTGGCACCGATGAGTGCATCCCCAGCTTTCTTCATCACTGGCACGGGCTCGCCTGTCAGCATGGATTCATCGATAGCACTTTCGCCTTCCAGGACCACCCCGTCGACCGGCACCTTCTCGCCAGGGCGAACGCGCAGGTGGTCGCCCGTATGCACGTGGGTGAGCGGAATATCTTCCTCCTGACCATCGGCCCCGATGCGACGGGCCGTCTTGGGGGCAAGACCCAGGAGCGACTTGATGGCGGCGGAGGTTTGTGAGCGCGCCTTGAGCTCGAGCATTTGGCCGAGCAACGTTAATGAGATGATGACTGCAGCCGCTTCGAAGTAGACACCGATGCGGCCATCCTGCATGAAAGTCGTCGGGAAAACCTGCGGGAACACTGTGGCCGCAACGCTGTATAGGTACGCCGCAGCCGTTCCCAAACCTATCAGGGTCCACATATTCGGGCTGCGATTACGAATCGATGCGACCCCACGCACGAAAAACGGCCAGCCAGCCCATAGTGTCACGGGAGTGGCCAGAATCAACTCCACCCAATTCTGTGTGGCACCATGCAGCAATTGGAGTTGGTGGGCAGTCATGGCCAACACGGTCACGATGACCGTCAGGGGCAAGGTCCACCAGAAGCGGCGGGAGAAGTCCTTGAGTTCCGGGTTCTCGTCTTCCTCAAGCTCCGGTATTACCGGCTCTAGGGCCATGCCACAGATTGGGCAACTGCCCGGCCCACGCTGGCGGATTTGGGGATGCATCGGGCAAGTGTATTCGGCGTCCGCCGCGTTGCTTGGCTGCGGGGCAGCCGAGTGGAGATGGCCCGCGTGTTCTTGGTCCTGGGGAGGGCTAAGATAATGCACAGGCGCTGCGCGGAATTTCGTCAGGCACTTTTCACTGCAGAAGCGGTATGTCCTTCCCTCGTATAGCTCGAAGTAGCGACTATCCGGTGGCACCGTCATACCGCATACCAAATCGCGCTGACTACCATCCGGTTGCTCATACGGGTGCGAGTGGTCATGGTCATGGTCATGGTCATGCTGGCACGATTCGGTGTGCATGAAGTAGTTCCCTTTGTTGTCCGGTTTGGACGAGTTTTCACCCTTCTGGTGAGAATACCCGCCATGGTTGTGCCCGAAGAGTTGCGTCAGCGGACAGAGCAACAAAATTAAATAACTGTAGTGCCTGTGACAGGTGGCCATAGTGCACGAGCCACATAAAACAGGCCAAATATGGCCAGCATGATCAGTGCAATACCGCCTTTAGTCCGCCAAAAAGGTATTGCCAGATCTGTACCACGGCGATGGGCTCCATCATGATCAACTCCCAAGCTGGGTGGGAAATATCGGCCGCTGCCGTATTGTCCAGCCTAGACAACATCTCCTTGAACAGCTGTGACGCCAATCAATGCTCCTGTAAGCGTGTCGATTATTGTTGTGGTGTAGCGTCATGGCATAGATCATTTCTGGAGGTTGCTGATCCTGCTGCTGCACCAGTGGTTGCCCTTCGACAATGCGCTGGCTGCCTTGTACCCCGGCGAGGGAGTGCCCAAGCCGCTGGAGGAGTACGACGCCGGCTCCCGGTGGGGAACGCCGTCCATGCTTTCCTGCCTGGACGGCCTATACTTGCTCGACCCCTTCTACCAGGCCTGTCAGGAAGGCCTGCCCAGTGGGCTGTAACGCCTGGAGGAGATCGCTTCTGACCAGTTCCGTCAAAGCGAGTACTTCCTCAGTTACTTCCACGCCAACGCATTGGAAGACGAGGTGCAGTTCGTTCTCCAGTTGCCGGCCAAGGTAGCCTTATGCGATCTAACAGCTCAAGCCCCAGACCTGATACATGCGGTGCGGTACAGCGCTGATCGGGTCACTCTTCGCTGTTCCCCTTCCAGCTTTGCCTTTGCCCACAGCAGACGTCGGAGATGAAACTGCTCGGCGGACTCACAAACCTGCTCCAGTGCTCTCGCACAAGGCTTTGATCTGGCCATCTTTGCTTGAATGGCTGACCCGTGGCAGGGCGTTGGCCGTGTTTTCTTCGTGCGTGTTGAGCCCAAGGCGAGCGCGATCCACCATCCACAGGCCGCTACTGCCGCGCGCCAATTCTATGCCGGCACTACTCGTCAAAAAATAGGTGAGTGCTTACCCGGCAGGCAATGGGCTACTATCGAGCCCTATATCTATCCGAAAGGGTTAGCTCCGTTGCCAGGGAATTGCATGCAGGCCATCGATATTGAAAACGCGATCGTTCTTCCTTGGGGGCTTGGCTCAAGATCGCCCCATGACCTGTTTTCTGTGTGCGCAGAAATCATTAACTGCCCTGGTGACATCGTTTTAGACGCTAGCAACCTCTCGTATATCGATCCGTTAGGGATGGCCACGCTGCGAGCGTTGTTTGAAAACCAGTTGGTCCAGAAGCGAGTTTCGATGCAGTTTTTGAGCAGAGACCTGACCTCCTACCTGGCCAGGATGGATTTTTTCAAGGACATTGATGTAGAGGGTGTAGATCTATCGGGGGTAGGACGTCGAAACGACCGAAGCACCTCGTTGGTGGAAATCACCAAAATCAGCGAACACCATCAAGCAGAGGCTGCAGCCTCTCGCCTCGCTAGAGCTATTACGGGAAGGTTGACTCAATCGGACCCGGATGCCCCAGTCGACGAGCACACGGGACGGAATGAGTTTGACTCCTACCGGGGCCCTCTGGAGTATTCGCTCAAGGAGCTATTGGAAAACTCGCTTACTCACGCCCGCAGAGAGGGACGTGGTGACGCCGCCGTTTGGCTGACCTGTCAGTTTTATCCAAAATTGAACCTTGTACGCATGGCCATCGTCGATAATGGGTGTGGGTTTCTCGCGACACTGAGGAATCACCCTGAGCTTCATGACCGCACGCATTTGCACGCGATCGAGGCGGCACTCAAACCGCGAGTGAGCTGCAACCGGGGTGCGATGGCCCAGATCCTGGGTAGCGAGAACCAAGGTATCGGGTTAACAACTACCGCAAAAATTGCAGACGCGGCGGGCGGTGGTTTGATCATCGTGAGCGGCAATGGCATACATGACACAAAGCGTCGGCAGTCTCAGGAGCTGCATGATGCGCTGTGGAATGGTGTATCGATCGCGTTTAGCTGTACCCGTGAGCTGCTGCCCACCATTTCGATCAGTGACTTGCTGCCGAAGGACGATGCAGGACAGGTTGACGACGATCTCGACCTAGATCTGAATTTCCGCTAGCTCTGGCTTTTTGATAGCTCGAGGGCTAGAGTCGATCATGCAAGGAGCGGTAAATGGGAGATTCAGCGTCAACTGAAACTCTCGGGCTGCAAAAAAGGATTATGCAATACAAGGGGTTACGACATGCAAACTCAAATTCGATTAAGTAGGGATAGTTCTATCCGAACGTACGGAATGCGAGCTTCAGCGATCCCCTACCGTACCGAAATCGAACGCTCGCTCAGCAGTGGTGAGAGCGTTGTCATAGATTTCGCTGGGAACGATGTCACTCAGTCCTTCGTCGACGAGTTGATCGGGGCGCTGATTCTGAAGGAGGGTCGCCAGGTGGTATCGCGCCTTGCCTTTGAAAACTGCACCAACGATGTCAAAGGAATCATTAAATTTGTGGTCCATGATCGAGTTCGACAGCTGCAAAAAATGCCCGCGTGACGGATCCGCATTGAATTTAAGGCCCTCAATATTGAGGGCCTTTTCATTGGTGCCAGGCAAAAGATAGCCGTCTTGAGTGGCCCCCATAGCTCGCCCTGAAAAGCGAATGTCAGGGGACACACCGCAGAAAAGCGTTCTGTAGCGGAGGAATACGTGGAAAACGGAGCTTAGGTTTCCTCATTGAGATGTGTAGAAATCCATCGCGACTCACCTATGCAAAGGCTGCGAAAAGCCTGAATCTACTGGGGTATCGTGGCGTGAGATATGTGCAAAAAAATGTGCACAGCATCTGCGGATTGGAGAGCTGGCTTGGCTCCTTAAGTAAAACCATCAAGCTGCAACGGACCTGCAACTCCTGCGGCTTGAAGCAAAGCGGGTAATACCACCCCTGAGCCCTACGAGGTGGTGTTCCGGTTTTTGACCAAACGAGAGCACGCCAGGCGCGCAAATGAGCTGCACGACCAGCTGAATGAAGTGCTCGGGGTGGCCAGAAATCTCAACGATGGGCTGTACTTCGGTGGAGCAGACGTCACGGTGCTACAAGACTTTACCATGCTCGATGCGGAAGACTTCGTGCGGTACAACCTTCACGACTGGCTCAGTGTTGGGGATACCGATGAAGATGAAGAAGGTGCCGATGATGCTGACTGAGCTGCTATCGGCCTCCCCTTTAGGATCTGGGTTTGACCTTAGCTGACCGGCTGCTCTACAAACCAATTGATTTTCTCCGGAGCCGGTGTCACTGTCGCTCCAAGAATAGCCCCCACGCCTCGGGCAGGTCCCAGACCTGTACTGCGCATCAGGGGGTTAGTTGTTTCTAGGGCCCGCCCAGGTCGATCAGGCATGCTTTGGGCTGGCCTCAAACCAGTGGGTGACCACCAAAAGGGTCAGTTAGGCCTACTGCTGCCTATCCTCGCTCGTTACCATCCAGAAACCCTCTATTGATACGGTTTCAGCAAAGATGGATGTCTATAAGCTCCGCATCGAAGACACAGAAAGCAAGATCATCGACAAGGAAGGTTTCGAGGCCGAGACCTTCCGCAGAGATCCGTGGTACCAGCCTGGAAGTGCGGGCAAGCTAGCTCAGTTTGCTGTATGCCCGGCATGCGACAACCCTGTCCAGCTGGTTGGGCTGTATGAGCTACCGCCTAACGTGAAGAACCCATTCGGGAAACATGCTACTAAGAGCATTCGCGGCATCGCTCCATTTGATAGTGAGGCCCGTAACGATTGCCCGTACTTCAAGCCTCGCCAGCATAAGAAAACAGAACGAAAAACCAGGTTTGACGGCGTCCCGCGGAAGATTCTCAAGCTATTGATCGAACAGTTCGATCGCGTGGTTTACATCCTGGAGAAAGAGACCCAACTGGTCCTTTCCGAGAACGCGTTGAGAGGCATGCTGCAGCGTTACAAGGGAGAGCGTGGCTACCTCTATACCGGCGCGACGCTTCGCAATGTGCCATGGATCTTTGCTTACATGTCGGACGCCACCCGCCTGTTTGGCCAGAAGGTCAGTGGAAATGCTGAGCTGGTGAAAGCTATTGCCGCTGAGGTGCCGGGGGCGGAAATCAGCAGCACTGGTCGGCTGGAATCGAAGAAGGTGCCTGGTTCGAAGGCGGCATATTTTGATCTCAAAATGAGTTTCATCCGCCATCGAATCGTCAAAGACAGTGAAGCGTCTGGCTTGGTTGAAAGCATGGAGTTTGTAGTGTCACAGCCTCGCGGAGGTGAGCTTGAGCACATTCACAAGGAAGTCATCAAATTCGATTCGGCTTGGTTCGAATCTCTTATCCGGATGCCGGTTGATCATCCTTATCGCAGAATGGATAGAGTGAAGATGGCCCGGGAGGAACTGGGCGATCTGCTGGAGCTGACTCAGGCCTGAGGAGGCCTGCTGTAAACCACTTTTTTTCACTGTAAACCACAGTGGTTTACAGTGAAAAAAGTGGTTTACAACGTAGCTATGACACGCGCCCTGGCCACTCCCCAGGCCAGCGCGCTCCTCATTGGTTCGTTCAGCCGGACGTCGAACACCTGTGCTGCTCGGGGCCTTGCCACGCCGCGGTGTCCTATAATTCATCTTCAGCTGAGTGGAGCAAAATGTTGTGAAGCGCACATTCATTGGAATGGTCGAGGCTGGTGAGCCACTGATGAGGCAAGCGCTTGAAGCTATCCGACAGGCCCACGAAGCGGAGGCTGCTGGATTGCCAGACCTTGAGGTACAGCGTCTTCACCTATTGGCAGATTCGCTCTATCAGGCGGTCATTGATTTTCAGCTCCTCAAAGCAGGTAAACCACCGTCGACTATCCAGTGAGGACCTGCCGCTACATGACGAAAAAGATACCAGCTCTTCTCCCCGACCACCCCATGTATACCGACGCAGTGGATGCGATGAAGCAATACCACGAGGCGCAGGCTTCTGGCTCATCTGCCGAAGAGGTTGAGCGCCTGCGTCAAATCGCAGAATCACAATTTCGGGCTGTCAGCGAGTATCAGCTCAACGCTCTGGGATATCAGTCTCGTCGTCCGCACTGAAGGGATAACCGATCCGGAGGTAGCTTCAGAATCCATCAAGCCAAGCGGAAGACTCACGACGCGGTCCGATTGATCAGCGAGACGGTCGGGAGGGTTTGCACACAGCCCCAAAAAAAAAGCAGCTCCCGAGAGCTGCTTTTTTCTTACTCCCCCTTTTTGTGCTTGTGGGGTTTCAGGTCCGGATGGTCCTTCTGCTTTTCAGGGGTGACTCGCTGCCTTTTGTCCGGAGTGCCATCTTCATTGGTGCGCTTTGGGCCTGGCTTGATGCTCATGCAAAACTTCCTTTTCCGCTTGGGTTGTTGAATGCAGCTATGTAATTAGTCCAGCTTCTCTCAGCTGTCAAAGCAGGCTGGTGCAGAACCGCCTGGCCGATGATCCGGTCCACATCGAACATTCAGAGGCCAGAATAAGAGCCTCCGACAAAGGGCTTACAAGGGGCAGTGAAATCCAGCGCTGAGCGATACGAAGACGTCTGGACGTTCATCATGCCGAGCACGGTGTGGAACAGGTTGTCGTGGCTCAGCGGTGACGTGGTTTGAGCTTTCAAACAACCCACGTTGACCTTTTCGCTCTTCGCGAGCGAGTCAGACATCCAAAGTACCAACGGCACCTTTGTTTGCTCGTCAGGAGCCATCGCGTAAGGCAGCCCGTGTAGATAGAGCCCACCCTCCCCCAGCGATTCGCCGTGGTCCGAAACGTACATCAGCGCAGTGTCGAACTTGGTGTTGGCCGCCAGGATATCGATGAGATTTGCAGTCACATAATCGTAACCGTCCGGCCAACTCACCTTCCTGACCCCGACGCCAAAGGCGATGGTGTCCACCTAATTTAAGTGGACACCATTTCTAGCCTTTTAAGCGGGTCTTTCCATGCAGTCACAACGCCGTTCCTATTCAAAATCCTTCAAGGCCCAAGTTGTCCAAGAGTGCGCCCAGCCCGGCGCATCGATTGCCAGCGTCGCGCAGAAGCACAGCCTTAACGCGAACCTCGTACATAAATGGATTAGGGTACTCACGAACAAAACTATGGCGCTGCAACCTGCTTTCATTCCAGTGCCCTTGCCGCTAGCCGGAGGACATTCGCAGGCAGCTTCATCAAGTATCTGCATTGAAATCCAGCACCCGCGTGGCACCGTCAAAGTGAACTGGCCGACCGAAAGCGCTGTCGCCTGTGCCACCTTTCTGCGAGACCTGTTGGAATGATTCGGATCGATGCCATCTGGCTTGCCACCGAGCCTATGGACATGCGCGCCGGTACCGAGACCGCGCTGGCCAGGGTGATCGCGGTGTTCGGTGTGGCGAAGCCGCACTGCGCATACCTCTTCGCTAATCGCCGTGCCAACCGAATGAAAGTCTTGGTGCATGACGGTGTGGGCATTTGGCTGGCAGCGCGACGATTGAACCAAGGCAAGTTTCATTGGCCCGGCATCCGTCACGGATCGGAAGTCGAACTCGATAACGAGCAACTTCAAGCCTTGGTACTGGGTTTGCCGTGGCAGCGGGTCGGCGCAGGCAGCGCGATCACAGTGCTTTAGCCCCTGCCATTAGCCCATCGGTTTATCGCTGTTGACGACCTGCTCTGACACAATCAGCGGCATGACTTCCTCGCCCAATCTCGACCAGATGACACCGGAACAGCTGCGCGGCTTGGCCGAACAGGCTATGCAGTTGCTGTCCCAGGTCGACTCCATGAGCCAGAAAATCCAACGCCTCGAAACGGTCAACGAGCAACTGGCTCATGAAATCGCCATCCTCAAGCGACACAAGTTCGCCAAGCGCAGCGAGCAACTGAGCCCCGACCAAGGCAGTCTGCTTGATGATCTGCTCGATACCGATATCGCAGCTATCGAAGCCGAGCTGAAGGCAGCCAATCCGCCGGCCGCACCGGCCGAGCCACGTCATAAGCCCAAGCGTGCACCACTGCCGCCGCAGTTTCCGCGAACCGTGATCCGTCACGAACCAGAGAATACTCAGTGCGTGTGCGGCTGCCAGCTTCAGCGAATCGGCGAAGACGTCAGCGAGAAGCTCGATTACACTCCGGGCGTGTTCACAGTTGAGCGGCATGTGCGTGGAAAATGGACGTGCCGTCAGTGTGAAACACTGATCCAGGCGCCTGTACCGGCCCAAGTGATCGACAAGGGCATCCCGACCGCAGGCCTTTTGGCCCACGTGATGGTGGCGAAGTTCGCCGACCATTTACCGCTGTACCGGCAGGAGAAGATTTTTGGTCGGGCCGGACTGCCCATCGCCCGTTCGACACTGGCGCAATGGATCGGACAGAACGGTGTGCAGCTCCAACCTCTGGTCGATGCGCTGCGTGAGCATGTGTTGGCCCAGGGCGTGATCCACGCCGATGAGACCCCGGTTCAGATGCTCGCACCAGGCGAAAAGAAAACCCACCGCGCTTACGTGTGGGCCTATAGCACCACGCCTTTCTCGGCCCTAAAGGCCGTGGTCTACGACTTCAGCCCCAGCCGTGCCGGCGAACATGCGCGTAACTTCCTGGGCACGTGGAACGGTAAGCTGGTCTGCGATGACTTCGCCGGCTACAAGGCCAGCTTCGAGCTGGGCATCACCGAAATCGGCTGCATGGCCCATGCACGCCGCAAATTCTTCGACCTGCATGCAGCCAATAAAAGCCAGTTGGCGGAGCAGGCGCTTCACTCGATTGGCGGGTTGTATGAAGTCGAGCGACACGCCAAGGAAATGAGCGACGAAGCCCGCTGGCGATTACGTCAGGAAACAGCGGTGCCCATCGCTGAAAAACTGCATGAGTGGATGTTGGCCCAACGCGAACTTGTGCCCGAGGGTTCGGCCACGGCCAAGGCCCTGGATTACAGCCTTAAACGCTGGGTAGCGCTGACGCGCTACCTGGAAGATGGTGCTGTGCCCATCGACAATAACCAGATCGAGAATTTGATCCGGCCGTGGGCGCTTGGGCGCTCGAACTGGTTATTTGCCGGGTCGCTGCGCAGTGGAAAAAGGGCGGCGGCAATCATGAGCCTGATCCAGTCGGCGCGTATGAATGGGCACGATCCGTATGCCTATCTCAAGGATGTACTGATGCGGCTTCCGACACAGCGGGCGAGCGAAATCACGCAATTACTCCCGCAGCATTGGATGCTTGCCTGAGGCAGGCTCTGCATGACCTACGTCAGATACAGGCTTATTCAATGGGTATACCTGCGGGCAAGGCTTTGTTTTCCACCCGTTCTTGTCCGAGCTGGTCTGTGTGCTGAGGGGTGAGTTGGCCAGACGGTTACACATAATCGGTGTAGAGGATTGAGTTGTCGTAGGCATTGACCACCTCCTCCTGCTTACATTTGTCGAGCTCGTTGGTCTCGCACACCGGTGCGAATTTCTTGAATTGCGAGGGGTAGCGCTTGTAGTAGGCCGGGCCGTGACTGCCTTTGTAGTGGAGCACCAGGACAGCATCGCCTTCCTGGCGCTTGATGAAGTCTTGCATCTCCGTGAGCAGCACCCCGTCCTTACACTCCTCGCTGGTGCACAGTTGGGAATCCGCGTGAGAGGCAGCCTTGTGGTTGGGAACCCTGTCGCAGACCCCTTTGCACCCCGAGTTGTTGTCAGTCCACATGACACTGATGCCAGCGCGTTGAAGCACGTCGAGCAGCCCTTCTCGGCTCTTGGCCAAGCCATCTTTGTACTGGGCCTTACCCACGTCCAGGAACATGCATGGCAGCGAGACCGCGGTAGCGGTACCGCAGGAGCTCACGTTCGTGAAGCTAATGACATTTCGCTTTTCTAGTTCCGGATTCGTTTCACGGGAGTAGCCGTTGAGGGAGAAGTTGGCGGAGCGAGCGGTCTCTCCTACTGCCAGTACCAGCAGCCTGGGTTTACGAGCCGCACCCTGTCGATTAACTACCGCATCAGTACCAATGGCCGTCAGCGTTTTAGGTGAGGCCAGCTGACGCTTCAGGTACCCATGGCCAGCCGCAAACAAGTTGGTAGGTACCAGAATCAGCCGGATCTCCCGATTGTTGCGCAGCAAGGAGGCATACGACTGGTACTGACTCAACGCGATGCCAGATAAGGTCAACAGAGCGAGCGACAGAGCAATGAACCTGCTGACCAAAGCTTTGGCCCAAGGCTTGCGCCGGAGGGGAACCCGGGCAATCAGGTAGACGGGCAACACCCCAACCATTGCGACCCAAAGACCGAGCTTCCAATTCAGCAGCTCGGTTGCCTCAGCGACGTCGGTCTCCACAACGTTGGTGAACATTGTGTAATCGATCACGATGCCGTAGGCATTCATGAAGTAACTCGCAAAAGACGCGCTGATCAGTACCAGGCACAGTATGGGTTTGGCCAGCCGCCCCCATGACAGCAAGCTCAGAACGGTAAACACCCATGCGAATACTATGACTGGGAGGCTAGCCGCTAGCTGCCAGTTCACTTCATCGGTTTTGAATACCAGCTTCCAGAGCACGTTCCAGAGCTCAGCGTTCGCGAATAGCAGTAACCAAAAAGTCACCAGGCCGATTAGCAAATTAGTACTGATGCCTTTCTGCCGCGCATTGCGAATAGCAAAGATCCATTTGCTTAACAGGGTGTGAACAATGGATTTGGAAGGTGTCATTATCAAACTCTGGAAGCTGCTTATCCATGGCGGTAGCTATGGAGTTAGCGGGAGCTACAAGGCAAACCGTCGACAGATGCTGAGCGATTGCGCAATGTGCGGAGCGTCAGAGGCCTTAGGCCCCTAGGCGTTGGGGACGCTTAGTATGTGTGAGGCATAGGGATAAAAAGAGAAATGAATCTCGCTGAGCGCATTATTTCCGGGACCTGATAACGACACGATGACCTCGGGATTACAATGCTGACAGAAATCCAATTACTGCTGTTTTGATTGTCATTGATCACGCTATGATCAAAATTAGGGGAATACTACCCACCAAAAGCAATGCTCCGCTCAGCTAGATAAATTTAATTTCACAAACAAAACGGTTTCGTTTTGTCGTAGGCTAATTTTGAACTTTCAATTCAACTTACAAGTCTTTCTCGCGAGCAGAACATAATTTTCAACTTTTGCTCGTTAATATGTCACCCATCAATGAGGGGCGAATACCATGAGCTTTTTCAAAAACATCCTGGGCGGGCACCATGGCCGTGGAAACCACGGTGGAGGCAAGCACCACAGCGGGGGACATGGGGCCGAGCAATATGATCGCCATGGCCGGCAGCAGGGCTGCGACGGCGGTAATCAGGTGTATGACGGCGGGCGCCCTCCCACTCCTGCCCCCATCAAAGATCTGCAGGGCTGCAGGCAGTGCCGGACGGCCAACGATCCGTCAGCACGCTTTTGTCTAAACTGCGGAACACCGCTATCGAGTGGTTGCACCGCCTGCGGCTCGCTGCTGAGTGCAGGAGCAAGATTTTGCAGTCAGTGTGGCCAAGCGACGCTCTAAGGCTAGGTAGACAGGAAGGCCAACGAGACCACAACCCTGCGCAAGGAGAAATACGTGGGTTCAAATCATGACCATGGCAGCGCTGCAGTACGCGAGGGGCATCAGAAGAAGCTAATCATGGCGCTCGGCTTGACTGGCAGCTTCATGATTGCAGAAGTGATCGGTGCGTGGATTACCGGCAGCCTGGCGCTGCTGTCGGACGCATCTCACATGTTCACAGATACTGCCGCCTTGGCGATCTCACTGATTGCACTTCAGATAGCCAAGCGGCCGGCGGATCAGAAAAGAACCTTCGGCTATGCGCGCCTGGAAATTCTGGCTTCGACGTTCAACGCCGTGCTGCTCTTCCTGGTGGCGATGTACATCTTGTATGAGGCCTACCAGCGCTTCTTCATGCCGGCGGAGATCGCTACCGGAGCGATGATGTGGATCGCAATCGCCGGCCTGATCATCAACCTAATTTCGATGCGCCTTCTGGCATCTGCGAGCAACGAAAGCCTCAACGTCAAAGGAGCCTACCTCGAAGTTTGGAGCGACATGCTCGGCTCGCTTGGCGTAATCATCGCGGCACTTATCATCCGCTTCACCGGCTGGACCTGGGTCGACACGATTGTCGCTGTGGCGATCGGCCTTTGGGTTCTGCCGCGGACGTGGCAGTTGCTTCGCGAAAGCCTGGGGATCCTCATGGAGGGTGTCCCGAGGGGGCTCGACGTTACGGCAATCGAGGCCACCATCCTCGGAGTAGATGGCGTGACGGACGTTCATGACTTGCACGTGTGGGCTGTCAGCAGTGGCAGTAACGTGATGACGTCGCACGTAGTGGTTCGGGATTCTGCAGATGGGGATGCTGTGTTGGCGGCCGTCGTGGATGCTGTCAGCGATGCATTCGAAATCCATCACTGCACCATCCAGATCGAGCGGGCAGCTTTCCACGAGAGCGTTCCCTCACCCTCGCACTGACCGATCGGTAAACACCATGCAAACACATCACCCTCCTGGCTGAGGGTGATGTTGCAAAAAAAATGCGGTGAGGGATGCCGTAAACGGCAGGAGCGCTTCAAGGGGGTTGGTGAATGGCTTCGCCTGCCCTCGTCAACAACCTCCAGAAGGCTCAGCGATGGCCTGGATCATCACGAAGTACCTACTCACTGCCGGTATAGTGATTCTCGTGTCAGAGCTGGCGAAACGCAGCGACAAGCTGGGCGGCTTGGTCGCCGCCCTACCCTTGGTCACGGTCGTGACGTTGGTCTGGCTCTATTTAGAGAACCAGAGCATGGAGAAGATCTCCAACCATGCTTGGTACACGTTCTGGTACGTGCTTCCGACCCTGCCGATGTTTATTGCTTTTCCATTGCTGCTACCTAAGCTCGGCTTTTGGCCGACACTGATCAGCAGCATCCTCATCACAATGGCCAGCTTCGGAGGCTTCGCCATACTGCTGCGCCGGTTCGGCATTGAGCTTCTATGATCCGGTGGCCGCAGGGATCATCTTGATGAGTCTTAACGGCTATTAACACACTCGCCCTTCACCAGGTAGCGAACCATGTGCAGTTCGCCTTTCGAGTCTTCGTAGGTCATCATGCTTCTTACATTACCGCAGTACCGCACATTGGGTGATACATACACCAACTTACCAACGTCCAGGTCCATGCCATAGGCGTAGTCTTCTAGTTGAGGCATGGGCTTTTTTACGCGTTGAGCATAATCCGCTGTAGCCTCTCTAGCAGTACGCTCGATGTGTTTATTGATCTCCATACCGCTTTGGGCATTGGCTGTTAGTGATGTAAAGAGCATAAACACGGCGATCGCTGATACAGTAGTGTTCATAAGAAGTCCCTTAATAAAAAAGCGCCCGTAGGGGGGCGCTAAAATTCACCTACCAAAGGAGCGTATGGTTTACAGGTGAATGCACTGGCGCGAACAACTGCTCGGTGCTCTTGCCAAGCTGCTTTGAAATGAGACAATTTCCAAAGCAGCGATGCCTCTTCCGCTGCCCTTAAACTAGCAAAGGAGGCTAACACCAAGATGATCGTGCAATTACAATTTGGACATGTAATAGATTGTAAGATAATTATTCGAGAGAATATCGAGCCGCCACGTGAACTAATTTGCAGAAAGGCGCTGCGGTTTGCGGCCGTGCATGGGGTCTGCCTGCGTGGCGCCCTCGATCCAAGGCCAGTACCAGTCCTTGCAAGCTAACGACCGAAATGCTGCCTGTCCTGGCCGATTCCACCTGCCAGGCGAATCTGTCATACACCGCCGCAGGCCCCAGAATCCGCTATGCTTAGGGGTGGAGCCTGCATGACTGTCAGAAATCTTGCGGCTACATTACAAATTTGTAGGATTTCGCCGCGGCCAGCTTCTTCGCGTTAAGATTCAAGCGTCCTCAGGTGACCCGGCGTATGGACAGAGGTAGCGACTACCACATGCCATACCCTCAGCCAAACTTTCGAACAGCCTGCAACCATAATCTTGGCGGATTAGGCCAACTCCTTCCTCACACCTTGAGATAAGTTATGCGCGTTCTAGTTGTGGAAGACGAAATTAAAACTGCCGAATATCTTCAGCAGGGCCTATCCGAAAGCGGGTATGTCGTAGATATCGTGCACAACGGTGTAGATGCTCTGCACTTGTTCAACACTAATGTCTATTCGTTGGTCCTCCTGGACGTGAACCTCCCGGGTATCGACGGCTGGGACCTGCTGGAAACCATCCGTAAGACCAGCCGGGTCCGCATCATCATGCTGACCGCCCGCGGACGCATCAATGACAAGCTCAAGGGCTTGGACGGCGGCGCGGATGACTACCTTGTGAAGCCATTCGAATTCCCTGAGCTGCTTGCTCGCATCCGTTCGCTGCAACGCCGTGGTGATGAGTTAGTCGAGAAGAGCTCGCTGAAAATTGCCGATCTGGAACTCGACTCCGTCCGCCATCGCGTCTTCCGCGGTGGCACACGCATCGATCTCACCACCAAGGAATTTGCGCTTCTGCACCTGCTCATGAGCCGAACGGGCGAAGCGCTGACTCGCTCTCAGATCATCTCGTTGGTCTGGGATATGAATTTCGATTGCGACACCAATGTCATCGATGTAGCCATCCGGCGCTTGCGCTCGAAGATCGATGACCCGTTTGAAACCAAGCTCATTCACACGCTTCGTGGCGTTGGGTACGTTTTTGAGGAACGCGCATGAGGCCATTCAGCCTGGCTGCAAAGCTGGGGTTAAAAGTTGGGTTGATGAGCGCAGCGTTGCTGCTTCTGTTCGCCACCTTTGGCTATCTGATGGTAGGCAAGGCTCTGGAAAGAAATGCCAGAGCAGACCTGGAAGTAAAGATGGCGGGGATGGCTCACAACCTGTCCACCATCCCGGACATCTCCGGCGTCAACGCGGATGCGCATCAGCTTGTCGATTTGGTCATGGGCCACAACAACCTGTATGTGAGCATATTCGATACCTCACAGAATCAGACTCCCCTGCTCTCGATTGGCTCGAAACAGGTCAATCTGGAGGTGCACAAGTTTCAGCCGGCGGCCCAGCCCAAAGAGCACGAATGGCGTGATACGCAGGACCGTCCTCTGCTGAGTGCTTCTCGAATCATGCGTTTGGGCGATGGAACAGAGGTCAGCGTCTATATGACCATGGACCAGTCATCCAGTGAGGCGCTGCTCGATGCGTTGCTGACCTGGGCCTTGATGATGTCCCCCGTCATCCTCGCACTGATCTTGGCCATTGGCTGGTGGACTGTGCGCAGAGGCCTGCTACCACTGACCAAGTTCCTCAAGATCGCCTCGAAAATCTCAACCGAGAGCCTCGACCATCGCCTTCCAACTGATGGGATGCCGGCAGAACTCAAAATGCTCGCCGACGGCATCAACATCATGCTGGCTCGCCTGGATGATGGGGTTCAGCAGCTCTCGCAGTTTTCTGACGACCTTGCTCACGAACTTCGAGCACCGCTTTCCAACCTGATGGGCAAGGCCCAGGTTGCCTTGACCAGAGAACGATCGCTTTCCGAGTACCGGGAGGTTCTGGAGTCGTGCACAGAAGAGCTGGACCGCATGAGCCGCATGGTTTCCGACATGCTGTTCTTGGCCCAGGTCAGTCATCCAGCATCAATGGTGGAGTTCGAATCCGTCTCCTTGGTCGACGAGGTTCAGCGAGTGTGCGATCTCTTCAGCATTTCAGCAGAAGAAGGCGAGATTCAGCTGCAGATCTCCGGCAGTGATGACGTGGTGCGCGGGAATCGCCTGATGGTTCAACGTGCCGTCTCGAATCTGGTCTCGAACGCGATCCGTTACTGCCCTCGCGGCCGCACGGTCTACGTTAAGGTGCAGCATAGTGCGAGCGGTACGACGTTGAGTGTCGGCAACCCCGGCCGTGGTATTGCCAAGGAACACCACGCGCACTTGTTTGAGCGGTTCTACCGTGTGGACAAGAGCCGAGCACGGAGCGAAGGCGGTACCGGTCTTGGCTTGGCCATTGTGCAGTCGATCATGAGTCTGCACCAGGGATCGGCGAGCGTGGAGGTGACCGAAGAAAACTTCACCTGGTTCCACCTTCACTTTCCGGAAGCCCAGCAAATGCAGCCGGCAATGACCGCCGCTTAAATTGCGCAGACACGATTAGGCCCGTCAATCGACGGGCCTTTTGTTTGCCTCAATGCATCAGTGCCGAAGGACCACAGGGTCCATGGGCGACCGCAGAATCACCGACTTAATAATCTTCTGTTCGTCAGGATTGGCGTTTTTCCACAGGTGTGAGAAGTACTGAGCATTCACTTTCTCTTGAGCACTTACGCTGCCGGCGGCATCGATCAGGCGCATGGTCGAGTAGACACAGATCAGCGCCAGAATGAAGAACGCCGTGGCGACCACCATCACATAACGCTTGGCCAGCACCGGTGCCCGCTTGAGCTCCTGGATAGAGGCGTCCGCCGCCTTTGTCGCTGCTGTAAGCTCCGAGATCAGTGGCTGGATGGCGGTGTCGACTCCGCGGCATGCAGCTGAATACGCTGATGCAGCGGCGCGCAAGGCAACCTCCTCCGCGTTCGACCAAGCCTTCTCCGCCTTTCGCACCTCCTCCTGAATCTGCCGGCCGACAGCGTCCACCTGCTCCACCAGTTCGTTCGACCTCTCCAAAACAGCGCTGGAGGTGCGCGTCTGCGAGGTCAGCTCATCGAGCTGGACAGTGAGTTTTTCAGTGCAGCGGCGAAAGTCACCGATAGCAACTGCCCAGGGCTCTATGTCATTCATGGCTATCTCCTAGGGCGGCCAACAACGCCGCGCTGAATTAACGCGCTAGATATCAAAATTGTAATTTAAGAGAAAATTCGAAGTCGCCCTCGACAGTGCCGAGATAGACATGATCCTTCCAGATTTGAAGATTTAACGCATCCTATCTGCAGCCAAAATTACGGAATTGTAATTATTGACTCACCTTGTCGTTAGCTTCGCGTTCCTAAACTACAAACCAACAAAGGCCGCTAATCAGGTTGGCCTAGTATGAGCCGAGGTTCACAATGAAATTTGTCAAATCTATCGCTATTGGCAGCCTGCTGCTGGGTCTCATGGGTACCGCTTACGCTGAAGGCGGCTTCGAGCGAACGAAACAGTTCAACGAGAACTTCCGAACCGAACAGGCTCGCCTATGGAGCGATGACTCTTCGGACCAGAACAAACAACAAGTCGCTCAAGAGCAAAAGAAAGAAAGCAAGGATGGTAAGGAACAAGCCGACAATTAATCGGCGGTTAAATAGGACTTCAAATGACGAAAGAAATCGACAAAAAAGCCAGGGTAAAACCTGGCTTTTTTGTGCTTGGAATTTAGCCTTCGTTCTTGCGAGGCGTTTCCGCATTGCTTTCTCCGGCCAGACCCTCGGCACCTTGTGCGGGGCGTTTCCAATGGCACAGCAGGAGCTGGCTGGCGTTCGCTTCGGTGATCGATGTGCAAGCTAGATCAGCGGGCAGACCATCCTTGCTGTCTCGCAAGCGCCTGGACAGATAGAACGAGCCATCCCGCGGCCACTTGGCAGGATCCTTGATGTTCTCGGACTTCCCGCTGCTGTAAAACTCCGACGAGTATGAGCGGCGGCCAGGATAGATCAGGGGAGCGGAATGAGCAGACTGCACATTGAGCCAGGCTTGAACCACATCCCGCTGATTCTGAGGGCGCTCCTCTAGTACCCCGGCGTAGATGATGCCCGCACCGATGATTGGCAACACCAATGCGCTCGCAGCGGCAGCCCAGGTGGTCTTCGGGCCAACTTCGCTGACCCGTGCAGACAGCAGCAATGCCCACGCTGGCAGCGCGGGTAGCAGGTAGGTCCACAGAATGTTGCCTGCAAATGTGAAGAAGACCGGTGTCGCCAAGGCCCACAGCCAGAGGTAGGCTTTGAAGCGCTGCATCGATCCACGCTTGCGGATCAACAGTGGTAGAAACAAGGCCCATGGCAGTAGCGACAATCCGAGCTGGATCCAGATGCTGCCGTACGGCTTGGCATGAGCACTACCATAGAGGTCCCCTGCCCAGTTACTGACGACGTAGCGGCTCCAGTGCTCACCAACGAAGAAGTACTCCATGAAGCCGGGCGTTTTCATCTCGGCCGCGACATACCATGGCACGGATATACCGAACATAAGTACAAGGCCGCTAATCCAGGGAAGCCTCAGTACCCGTCCCCATTCCTTGTAGATAACGAACCAGGCGAATGCCGGCGCCCCCATAAGCACCAGGGTCAGCGGCCCTTTGGCAAGCAAGCCCAGCCCGAGACCTGCGAACATCAGGTAGGCATCCGCCTTGCTGGCGCACTTCATCCAACGCCAGAAACCGTAGCTGGCCAGCAGAATCGAGAACGACAAAACAGGGTCAGTCAGCACAACACCGCTGGAGACCAGGCCAAGTGTGGTGCTGGAAAAAATAATGGCAGCCCAGATGCCGGCGTTACGAGAAATCTGCTGCGTGCCGAGTTTGATGATGATGAAACAGCTTGCCAGGTGGAGTAGCCACGCTGGGAAGCGCGCAGCGAACTCGTTAACGCCGAAGACCGTCATGCTCGCGGCCTGGGTCCAGAAGGACAACGGAGGCTTGCCCCAGAACGGTACCCCGTAGTCGAACATGGGCGTGATCCAGTCATTCAACTCGACCATCTTGCGAGCCATTTCAGCGTAACGGGCCTCAGATGTGTCCATCAGCGGGTAGATGCCCAGCCCCACCAAACGCAATAGCAAAATCGAACCCAGGACCCACCACAGCGTCCTCTCGTTCTTCAGGTTCAGCATTTCTTACCCTCGATCGAAGCCATCGAAGGGTGGAGTGACACGGGATCTGCCTTGTTGCTGTGCTTCAGGAAATAGAGAGGCCGGCGCTTCACTTCCGCGAGTGTCACGCCCAGGTACTCCCCCACCATGGCGACACCGACGCACATGAATGAAGCCATTCCGACGATCAGGTGATGGATGTCGAAACTGCCTGCCACAAGCGACGCAAGCATGTAGCAGATGCTGGAGACGAAAAGACCGAAACTGATGAGGCTGAAAATGCGCAGTGGTTTGCGAGAGAAGCTGACGATGCTCTCGATGGCCAGATTGAACAGGCCAGCTGCATTCCATTTGGTGCTCCCGGCATGGCGAACAGTGCGATTGTAGGGCAGTTCGATGGTACGAAAGCCTACCCAGCCGATCATGCCTTTGAGAATCCTGGAGCGTTCATCCAGGGCCCGCAGGGCTGCCAGCGGCGCAGGCCCAATCAATCGGAAATCGCTGACATCGGCCGGCATGTCCACCTTCTCCACCAGGCGCTGCATGACCCAGTAGTAAGCCCGGGCACTCATGCGCTTGAACCACGAATCACCGATTCTCAGGTTGCGCTGCATGTTCACCACGTCGTAGCCGCGTTGCCAGTAGTCCACCATGGCCGCGATGAGCTCTGGTGGATCCTGCAGGTCGACATCAATGAAGATCAGCGCACTGCCACGGGCATGGTCTATCCCGGCGCTCAGTGCAGCCTCTTTGCCGAAGTTGCGACTCAGGGACAGGCAACGTACAGATGACCCATCCTGATAGTGGCGAAGAATGTCGGCCGTCCGGTCATTACTGCCGTCGTCGACATAGAGGATTTCGCAGGAGACGGGTAAGCGCTTCACCACGCGGGTGATTCGCTGGTGGAACTCGGGGATGGTTTCCTCTTCCTGGAAGCAAGGGACCACGATGGTTAACAAGGGATCAGGGCGCTCGGGAAAGCGATGTAATGTCTGCATGATTGAATGTCCAAAAACGATGTGCAATGAATCCAAGTGCAGTGAGGCTTAAGGTCACTACGACTTGGGAGATGAGCGGTGACAGATTCGACTTGATGAGGAACCACATACCCACGCCATTGCCGAAGTTTGTGGTTAACGCGACCAGTGCAAACCTGACAGGCTGAAACTTACGAGAGCCATCTGCCACAAAACAGAGCGCCCTATTTCCAATGAAGCTCGCGATTGCGCCAACCATGCCGCCACAGATACTGGCCAGTAACGGAGTAACGAATTCTGTCGTAACCAGCAATAGGAACACCGCATAATGGACTCCCGTTGCTATGAAGCCGATCCCCAGATAACGAATCAGTAAGGTAGTAAGAGGTGGGGTTTGATTTTCCATGCCCAAAGCCTATGGAGGCAAAGGTGAAAAAATAGTGAACTAAATGTAAATGCGTAATTAGCCGAATCTATATATGGTAAGTAACAAGTCGGCGCACTAGGCTAGCACGCTACAATATCAGAGGGATTGCCTGAAAATTACGCTTTCGAAATAAAAGCCTTCCGATAACGCATGCATGACCCGTGGATTACAATGTTGACAAGATAAGGAAACACCGGGTGGCATTGAGATAGATTCCCCGAATTAAGGGGGACCTAATGGTTACACAAAATGAAACATATACAAGCACCGTTGTTCCTTACAGCCCTGACATATTGGATGATTTGCCAATTGATGATCAGCTGGCCGTAGAGTTTTTCGCAACAGCACGTTGTGCCAGTTTCAAACAGGCTGCCCGAGGGCTCAATGTGCCAGTGGTAGGCCTGCGGAAACGCTTGGAGAAACTGGAAGAGCACATTGGTGCTCCCGTGTTTGTCTACAAACACAACAAGCTTGCCCTGACCCGCACAGGCGAGAGGGTCAGCCATTACCTGTGCCAGCTCTTCGGCCCAGACGGCCTTGGCAAGTCCGGTGAAAAGGAAGTCCCCAGGCTTACCATCGCGATCACAGAGCCAGTGCTGAACGACATCGTAAACCGCGATCTAGTCGCCTACGTGCGTGATCATGCCGAAATGCAGCTGGAAATCCATTCAGAATGCACAACGCAGATGCTTTCTGAGTGTGAAGTCGATGTGGGTATCGCTTTGGTGAGCCCAGATGATAAAGGCGCGCTTGATCGCCATCCTACGTATAGGTTTGAACGGCTTGGCCGGATTGGGCACGCCCTGTTCATTTCCAGCCGCTATTCAAGAAGCGTCACCCTTCCAGTGGAGAGCTTGGATTTGCACAACTTCATGCTCGTTGTCCCTTGGGATGAAGAGATCTTGGCGGGCTCACGAAAGTGGGCATCGATAATGGCTGAGCATCAGGGCGGTACCACTCGGGTCAAGAGCTACAACCTATCACGAGGCCTTGTCGTTGGCGGTGCGTGTATTGGAGTGCTGCCCGACTACAGCCGAAAACTGGAGAGAAATATCCTACCCGTGCCGGGTTTCCTGGACGACCTGGAGGAGAAAGATGTCTATCTTGTTATCAAAACGAAGCTTGTCCGCAATCCGCAGGTTTTGGAAATTCGAAGATTGATCAAGAAGAGCTTCTTTGATAAGAAGGACTGGCTTGTTCGGTAACAGTTTTGTTAGGTTTGAAACTCCTCCGTTAACACTACAGAAACACAACTGTCATATTCGCTTGCAACCTAGTCAGAGTGCTTAGAACAAAGGCATCTTGTTACAGCAGGTGACAACCGTGGCCTGCTCCCATCTGCAAGATAAATTTAGGCCGGCGCAGGGCGAAATATAACGTCGGTAGCTAAGCACTTAACATACGAGAGGCAAGCAATGATCCGTTCTTCGAACATGCGGGAAAAGCTGTTGGCTGCCGCAATAATAGGCACATTTTCCTCGCAAGCATTCTCCGGAACAGTAACCACTGACGGAGCTGACATCGTTCTGAAGACCAAGGGCGGTCTTGAAGTATCGACTTCTGACAAGGAATTCAGTTTCAAACTGGGCGGCCGAGTTCAGGCCGACTACGGCCGTTTCGATGGTGTCTTCACCAAGAATGGCGATACCGCTGACGCAGGCTACTTCCGTCGCGCCTACCTTGAGCTCGGTGGCGTGCTGTACCGCGACTGGAAGTATCAGCTCAACTACGACCTTTCCCGCAACACGGGCAACGACTCCGACGGCTACTTCGACGAAGCCAGCCTGACCTACACGGGTTTCAAGCCGGTGCAACTGCGCTTTGGCCGTTTCTACACCGACTTCGGTCTTGAGAAAGCCACCAGTTCGAAGTGGACCACCGCCATGGAGCGGAACCTCTCGTACGACCTGGCGGACTGGATCAACGACAACGCCGGCATGGGTGTTCAAGCCACCAGCACCATCGCTGACATGGCTTATGTTTCCGGTAGCGTTTTCAGCGAAACCAATAACAACTCGGATGGCGACAGCACCAAGCGCTACAACGTACGTGGCGTGTTCGCACCGCTGCACAGTGATGGCAACGTCCTGCACGTCGGTGCTCAGTACGCTTACCGCGACCTCAAAAACAGTGCGGTCGATACCCGGATTCGTTCGCGTCTGGGCGTCCGCGGTGTAGATACCAATGGCGGCGGCGATGCCGGCACCAACGGCAACCGCATGCTGTTTGGCGGTGCTGCTGCACAAGATGGCCTGTGGAAGGACGACTCGGTCTGGGGTCTCGAAGGTGCCTGGGCCACCGGCCCGTTCTCGGTTCAAGCGGAATACCTTCGCCGCAAGCTGAAAGCTGACCAGGCCAACAACGACATGAAGGCCTCCGGTTACTACGCCCAGATGGCTTACACCCTGACCGGCGAGCCGCGTATCTACAAGCTCGATGGTGCCAAGTTCGACACTATCAAACCAGAGAACAAGGAACTGGGGGCCTGGGAAGTCTTCTACCGCTTTGACGATATCAAGGTCGAAGACGGCAACCTGGTCACCGCGGCGGACCAATCGAACGAGCGCAAGGCCAAGAGCCACACGGTGGGTGTGAACTGGTACGTCAACGAGGCGGTGAAAGTCAGTGCCAACTACATCAACGTGCGCACCGACAACAACGAGAACACCGTGGGCGACGACAGCGGCAATGCCATCGTGACCCGCCTGCAATACGTCTTCTGATCCCTCTCATCAGTCTGACGTGAGAAAGCCGGAAGCGCTCAACGTGCTTCCGGCTTTCCTGTTTCTGGAGGTGATCAAGCATGGAGCGCCCTCCTCCTACCTGCTTTCGCTTACCGATGACCGCTCTTGCCAAAGCTCGGCGAATCTGATGTGATTGCCGCGTCGGGCTTTGCATGGTGGCCGTGCAAGCAAATCAAACCTGACTCCTATTCATGATTGAACCTGATTCGACGTCCAGCTTCGCGTCTAACGGCCCTACAAGCGCAGCTACCCCAACGTCGCTCATTAGGGGATAGTCATGTCTGCAAAAAAGCTGCTTCAACCTCTCGCTGCTCAGCTGCACGCCTCGTTCTCGGCTTCTGGCCGCCCGTACTCTCATCTGCACCTCCACCAGCTGTTCCACGCGGCCATCGGCTCCGTTGCACCGCAAGTTGCCATCCAAGACAAGCTGCCAATTCAGGTCTGTCGTGACAACGAGACACGGCAGTACAACCTCTACGCGGCGGTCGAGCGGGCGAAAACGTGCTTAGGATTGACCGATCTTCAAGCAGTCGGTGTGGCTGAAGAAGTCATTGAGGTGCTACGAACTGCGGGAATCGGCGTGAACCAGGTTCGCCTGCTCCTTGACCCCTCCTTCAGCTCGAAGACTCGCAAAAAGGCCTTCAAGGCTCTCTGCAAGAACCTGGATCTGAACGAGCTAGGCGATCGCTTCGTCCCCAAGACTGCCACGTTGGCCATCGCTGCTGGTATTGCGCCGCCTCCCAAAATGTCGTGGAAGGATCGCTTCGCCCTGGCTGCAAATTCCCCCATGCGGGGGCCAAGCGAGCTCATCAGCATGGTCAACCGGGATGAGTGTTATCTGTGGGTATTCCCACCGACTGACCATCATGCGACGGCTCCAGCGACGCATGACCGTTTCTTTGGTGAAAAGACCCACCCGAGCGCAGAAATGGGCATGGGGTTCAGCATCATCGATTCCGGCTGGACCCGCCCCAAGTACCCGCTATCCAGGCAGTCACAAGAGACCTTCATCCAGTATTCGCTTTCTGCGCCGATGTGGTCCTGGCGCGCACAAAGTGACACCTGGCGCCTGGGAAACATCCTGCGTTCAAGAATCCTTGACGGGGCTCCTTGGCATAACGAGCCTCTGAGTGACGTGCTTCCGAGCGGCCTTAAATCCCTGCCCCGGATCTATGGGTGCGAAACCTGCCGAACGCTGTTCATTGAGAATCACAGCGACTACCCGGATGTACCCACTCAGTGCCAATGCGGTGAGGCGAGCAGCACGGGTGACCAAAACGAGTCATCTGCTCTCAATAGCTGATTTTCCTTACGGTGGCGGGCTGAGCCCCCCGTTAGGGATTGGCTATGGGAGCGGGATTCGCTCACCCCAAACCTGAAGGCGCCGCCACCTAACCGAGCGATATGAGCTGAATGCTCGCGGAGTAGATATGCAAAAGAGTAAAAACAAACAGGACACCCTGGCGGCGATCAATGCGCTTGTCGAGATTGCGTATGATCAGGGATTTGCGGACGGACACGGAGTCGGCAATCAAGTCGGTTTCGTAGCCGGTGTCATGAGCCTCAAAGCTGCATTGGCCTGCGGCTTACGGCATGGCTCACCTGAGTGCGGAAAGGCCCTTGAAAGCCTCAAGCGCATCGGGATCGACGAGTGAGAGAAAAGTACGGGTCGTGCGCTGATCGCGCACGACCCGTACTTCTACTTCAGGTCATTTCCCTGCTTAGCTTCATGATTGAAGCTCAGGGATCAGGTGCTTCTGCGGTAGGCCAACAGGCGCAAGGCGTTGAAGACGACCAACAGTGTGGAGCCCTCATGGATCGCAACAGCGGCACCAATGCTCAAGCCCATGATGGTGGACGGAACCAGGATGGCCACAATCCCCAAGCTGACGAACAGATTCTGGTGGATGATCGATCGCGTGTGACGGCTCAGCCCCACCGCAAATGGGAGTTGCCTGATGTCGTCAGCCATAAGCGCGATATCAGCCGTTTCCAGGGCAACATCAGATCCAGCAGCCCCCATTGCGATACCAACGCTCGAACTGGCCATGGCAGGGGCATCATTGACGCCGTCACCCACCATGGCCACCTTGGCGCTAAGGCGCAGGTTTTTGATGGCCTTGACCTTGTCTTCCGGCATCAGGTCTCCCCACGCTTCATCTAAGCCAACTTGTTTGGCTACAGCCTCTGCAACGCGGTTGTGGTCTCCAGAAATCATGACCATGCGTTCGATGCCCATCTCTCTAAGCTTCTGGAGTGCCTCTTTGGCCCCCTCCCGGGGTGTGTCCAATAGCCCGATAGCGCCCAGATCCTTGTCAGCACGCCGTACCACCATGGTGGTACGGCCTGACTGACGTAGACGCTCCGCAGCCTCCAGGGCTGCCTTGCTGAGTGCGGGAATACCATTGGTACCGAACATCTCGACCTTGCCAATCCAGACGAACTGCCCATCAAGCTCAGCACGCACGCCGCGGCCAATCATGTTGCTCATGTTCTTGGCTTGGAATCGGCGCCGTGTGCCAATCATCTCTTCACCGTCACGCACAATTGCCGCAGCCAGCGGATGGTCGCTCATCGACTCCACAGCGATGGCGACGTTTAGCAGATCCTCGATCTGCGTGCCGCCTATGGGTATTACATCGGTGATACGTGGGCGCCCTTCGGTCAGGGTACCGGTCTTGTCGAATGCCATGGCATTCAATGATCCAAGCTCTTCAAGTGGCGCACCGCCCTTGATCAGCACGCCACCTCGGGCTGCCCTGGCGATGCCAGAGAGAATGGCGCTTGGTGTAGCGATCGCGAGCGCGCAGGGGCTGGCTGCAACCAGTACGGCCATCGCCCGGTAGAACGAGTCACGGAACGGCTCGTCAAGGAAAATGCCGGCAAATAGCAGCCCGACTACCAGCAGTAAAACCAACGGGACGAATATGCGTTGGAAGCGGTCCGTGAATCGCTGGGTCGGTGACTTCCTGACTTCGGCTTCACTGACCATCTTGATGACCCGCGCCAAGGTACTCTCCGTAGAGCGCCGTGTTACCTCAACCTCGATGAGCGTTTCGCCATTGATGGTACCGGCGAAGACTTTCGAGGCTGCATCCACTGCATCTGGCTTGCTGCGTGCGAGTTCGGCATCAGGAACAGGTTGCTTGTCCACGGGGACGCTCTCACCGGTTACTGGCGCCTGGTTGATACTTGAGGAGCCTACGACTACAAAACCATCGGCCGGCAGGCGGTCATTGGGGCGCACGATGACAACGTCACCGGGAACCAGCAGCTCCACGGGCATCTCCACCGTGCCATTTGCTCTGCGTACGATCGCGGTGGCTGGTGCGAGCTTGGACAGTGCCTCAATCGCTTTCTTGGCCCGCCCCATCGCGTAGCTTTCAAGGGAATGCCCCAGACTGAACAGGAACAGCAGCAGAGCCCCCTCCGCCCAGGCGCCGATGCTCGCGGCACCGACTGCGGCGAGAAGCATCAGCGAGTCGATCTCGAAGCGTTTCTGACGGATGTTGGTAACCGCTTCCTTAGTGGTGAACCATCCACCGAACACGTAGGCCGACACGTACAGAATCAGAGGCAGACGATCAATCAGGCCAAGTTTTCCTGCGAGAGCTCCGGCACCCAGGAGAGCACCACAGATCAGCGCGAAAATCAGCTCTGTGTTCATTCCAAAAATGCCGCCATGCTCATGGCTATGACCTTCATGCCCCGCTTGGTCATCAGGGCGTTCAAGCAAACTCTTCATAACTCGTCCCTTCTGGGGTCAAGGCTTCCAATTGCCCTCTGCAGTTGGGGAGCCGTCTCTGTTGGTTGGCTAAGATCTATTGCACGGTTTGCCCGAGCCCAGGCGTTAACATTTCGAAGCTATGGGGTATCGGGCGTAATAAAAAATGCCAGGCACTGCCTGGCATTTATGAATTCTCTAATTGTTCTGTTCAAATCGTTTACTACTTGTTGTTGATGCATTGCGAATACATCGAGTAACGAACAGTCTTGAGCGTGCCCTGGGAGTCCTCGAAGGTCATCAACCGTGGATAGACCTGGCAGGTACGGGGGTCCTGCGACTGACGTACGAATTTCGCAACGTCTATCTTCATGCCATATTTGTAATCCTGAATCTCTGGCATTGGCTTGCCATTTTTCTCCGCGTACTTGGCCACTGCGGTCTGGTGTTCCTTGGTGTATTGAAGCTGCTTGCTCTCGGAGAAAGTGTTGGCCTGCGAAGCCACCGAGAAAACAACAAGTGCAGCAGCGATAATTAGCTTTTTCATAAAACCCTCTCAATTTCAAAACTTCTCGGGCGTAACCTTAGCAATGCATAGGCATCACCGGCATGACGAGAAACTTACAATTTTGAAAGGTAAGTGCATCTACTTCACTTTAAACAAAAAAGCCCACAACACGTGTTGTGGGCTTCTCTTTAGCGGAGGCTGTTAGCTAACCACTTCGGCCTCGTCGCCGTCTTCATCCTTGCGGTGTGCCCAGTGATACAGGGCAGGCAGTACCAGCAAGGTCAGTGCGGTGGAGGACAGGATCCCGCCAATCACCACCGTCGCCAATGGCCGCTGAACTTCGGCACCGGTGCCGGTGGCCAAAGCCATCGGGATGAAGCCCAGGGACGCTACCAAGGCTGTCATCAGAACAGGTCGCAGACGGGTCAATGCACCTTCATCGACTGCCTGTCTGAGCGTTCGTCCCTCCTCCCTTAGCCCGCGGATGAAGGCAATCATCACCAGGCCGTTCAGTACTGCAACGCCGGACAGTGCAATGAAGCCGACACCTGCCGAGATCGACAGTGGGATGTCCCGCAGCCACAACGCCACAACACCACCGGTGAGTGCGAATGGAATACCGGTGAAGACCAGCATGCCGTCCTTCAGGTTGTTGAACATCAGGAACAACAAGGTCATGACCAGCAGCAAGGCGACTGGAACAACGATCTGCAGGCGTTTGGCAGCCGACTGCAGCTGCTCGAACTGGCCCCCCCAAGTCGTCCAGTAGCCCGCAGGGATTTGCACCTTCTTGTCCAGCGATGCGGTCGCCTCCTCAACGAAGGACCCCAGATCGCGGCCTCGAACGTTGGCGCTGACGATAACCAGACGTTTGCCGTTCTCGCGGCTGATTTGGTTCGGGCCCAGTTGCAGGTCCAGATTGGCGACCTGGGACAGCGGGATGAAGCCGATCTGATTGGCACCCTGTGCCGCATTGGCAGGTACCGGGATCAGCAAGCTGGACATACCCGCTACGTCGGTGCGAACGGTCTCTGGTAGGCGTACTACCATGTCGAACCGACGGTCGCCCTCATACAGCGTGCCGGCCTGACGGCCACCCACGGCGATAGCGATCGAGTTCTGAACATCCGCGATGTTCAGGCCGTAGCGTGCTGCTTTTTCGCGGTCAATGTTGATGGTCAGCACCGGCAGGCCGGATGTCTGCTCAACTTTCACTTCCGATGAGCCCGGGACCGCTTTGAGCGCTGCCGCGATCTTGTTGGCGGTGTTGTTGAGCACGTCCATGTCATCGCCGAAGACTTTCACAGCGACGTCACTACGCACGCCCGAAATCAGCTCGTTGAAACGCAGTTGGATTGGCTGCGACAACTCGTAGTTGCTTCCTGGAACACCCGCTGCGGCCTTCTGCACTTCAGCAATCAGCTCATCACGAGGCTTCTTCGGGTTAGGCCACTGATCCTGAGGCTTGAGCATGATGTAGGCGTCAGAGGCGTTCGGCGGCATCGGGTCAGATGCAATTTCTGCGGTACCCGAGCGTGCGAACATCCGCTCAACTTCAGGCACCTGCGCAATCACCGCTTTCTCCAGACGCTGCTGCATCTCGACAGATTGAGTGAGGCTCGTTCCAGGCACACGCATGGCCTGCATCGCAAAGTCACCCTCACTGAGGCTTGGGATGAACTCGCTACCCATACGACTTGCCAGCAAACCACTGAGCACGACCAAGGCTACTGCGGCCGAGAAAGCGATGTTCCGATGTCCCAGCACCCATTGCAGAACCGGTTCATAGCGCAGTCGAGCTGTGCGCATGACCACGCCTTCCTCTTCCTTCACCTTGCCAGTGACGAACATGGCAATAGCTGCAGGAACAAAGGTAACGGACAGGACCATTGCACCCAGCAGCGCCATCACAACGGTGAAGGCCATCGGGTGGAACATTTTGCCTTCGACGCCGGTGAGGGCGAAGATCGGCAGGTACACCACCATGATGATCAGCTGACCGAAGATCAGCGGCCGGCGAGCTTCTCGCGCCGCGGCAAAGACCTCGTGGAAGCGTTCGGTTTTGGTGAGCATGCGGCCATGCTTATGTTGCGCATGAGCCAGTCGACGGATCGCGTTTTCTACAATAACCACGGCACCGTCGACGATGATGCCGAAGTCGAGTGCCCCCAAACTCATTAAGTTGGCACTGACCTTGTTGTTGAACATGCCTGTGAAGGTGAACAGCATGGACAGCGGAATCACCATCGCGGTGATCAGAGCCGCACGGATGTTGCCGAGGAACAGGAACAGAATGGCGATAACCAGGATCGCGCCTTCCACCAGGTTCTTCTTCACCGTCGCGATGGCTTTTTCAACCAGGTTGGTACGGTCGTAAACAGTCACAGCCACCACGCCCTTTGGCAGGGTGCGGTTGATGTCCGCCAATTTGGCGGCGACAGCTTGAGATACGGTGCGGCTGTTTTCACCAATCAGCATGAACACGGTACCGAGCACGACTTCGCGGCCGTTCTCAGTAGCAGCACCTGTACGGAGCTCTTTACCGATGCTGACGTCAGCAACGCTGCTGATGCGAATCGGTGCACCATCCACACTGGTGATCACGATGTTGGCGATGTCTTCGATATTGCCTACCTGACCCGGTGCACGGATGAGCAACTGTTCACCATTACGCTCGATGTAGCCGGCACCGACGTTGGCGTTGTTACTTTCCAACGCTGCGACCAGGTCATTGAGTGTCAGCTTGTAGGTAGCCAGGCGCTTTGGATCCGGCGCAACCAGGAACTGCTTGGCATAACCGCCGATGGTATTGATCTCGGCCACACCCGGGACGTTACGCAGCTGAGGCTTGATGATCCAGTCCTGGATCACGCGCAGGTCGGTCGGGGTGTACGGCGTACCGTCCTCTTTGACCGCGCCATCTTCGGCTTCAACAGTCCACAGGAAGATCTCGCCGAGGCCGGTAGATACCGGACCCATGACGGCCTCTACACCTTCTGGCAGCTGTTCCTTCGCAACCTGCAGCCGCTCGTTGATCAACTGGCGGGCAAAGAAGATGTCAGTGCCATCCTTGAAGATCACGGTGACCTGAGACAGGCCAGAGCGAGACAGGGAACGGGTCTGCTGAAGGCCCGGGAGACCGGCCATGGCCGTTTCAACTGGAAACGTGATCCGTTGTTCGGTTTCCAAGGGCGAGTAACCAGGCGCTGCAGTGTTGATCTGCACCTGGACGTTGGTGATATCGGGTACCGCATCGATGGGCAGCTTTTGATAGCTGTAGATACCGATACCCGCCATGATCAGAACGGCGATCATTACTACGATGCGCTGCTCGATGGCGAATCTGATGATACGTTCAAACATGAGAAATCATCCTGTCAGTTCGCATCAGTGACCGTGTTCGGCAGAAGCTTTGCCGAGCTCGGACTTGAGTGTGAAGCTGCCACTGGTTGCTACCTGGGCGCCGGCTTCAATACCGTCGATGATTTCCACGTACCCATTGTCGCGGCGACCCAGTTTTACCGGGCGGGTGTCAAAGCCATCTGGGGTGCGTACGAATACCGAAGGTTTGTCTTCAACGGTCTGCACAGCGTGCTCAGGGACCGCTACGGCAACTCGATCGGTCTGGGAGGTGACCGCAATGTTTACGAACAGGCCTGGACGCCAGGCGCCGTTGGGGTTGGTCAAGGTGACGCGGACAGTAGCTGCACGGTTTTGCTCGCCCAGCAGGCTGCCGACATAACCCACCTTCCCTTCGACCTCGACGTTCATGTCAGGCGAAGAGACTTTCACTGCACGGCCAGTCGTGACCTTGCCCAGATCTGTCGGCGGAACTGCGAAGGTCGCCCAGACCTGATTCAGGTCGGAAAGGATGAAGGCGTTGGTCGCCTCGCTGACGACTTCGCCGACGGTCAGGTGTTTCTCCACTACCACGGCGTCGAAGGGAGCGCGGAGCTCGTAACGATTACCGCCAACGGAGTTAACCGAGGCACCGATTGCGCCGACCTTCTGCTTGGCGTTGGCCAAGGAGATCTCCGCTTCTTGCAGCGCTTGGCGTGCTTGGAGGTAGTCTTGCTCTGCAGAGATCTTGTCCTGCCACAGTTGCTTCTCACGTTCGAAGGTCACACGCGCCAGTTCGACGCGACGCTGTGCGGCCTGTTGTTCGCTGCGCAGGTCAGAGATCTGCTGGCTGGCGATTACCGCGAGGACTTGCCCTTTCTTGACCGTCTCGCCCAGGTTGGCCTGGACAGCCTCAACAACGCCAGGAACACGAGGAACCACGTGGGCAGTACGATCTTCGTCGAAGCGAATTTCGCCAGGGAAGCTCACGACGGTACCGAGGTCACGAGGCGCTGCAGCTTCCAGGGCAACACCAGCGGCCTTGATCTGTTCAGCGCTGAGCGTCAGCTTGCCCTCTTCTTCACCGCCCTCTTCGCTGTGGCCTTCTTCACCATGGCCCTCATCACCTTCCTCTTTGGCGGCAGATGCGGCTTTCTTTTCGTCGCCATGGCCATCGTTAGCGCCATGCTCGGCAGTACTGGCGGCCTGCTGTCCGGAACTGTTGTTCCAGGCAAGGCTGCCAAATCCGAGGGCTGCCACAGCGGCTACCGCGAGGGCGATCTTGCGTTTGTTATCCATTGCTACTCCTGCTGATCGTAGGCACCGGCTTGTTCAAGGCTGTGTGCCGAAGAAAATGTTTGGCCCGTTCAGCGAGTGCCGGCGGTTGAGCCGACTTCGCCATAAACCCTTTCCACCTGCGCACGCGCATTGGTCGCCGCTGCCAACGATTCGAGGTATTGGCCACGAGCGACGATCAAGGTGCGCTGGGCATCCAGCACTTCGATGAAACCGAATTTGCCCATCTCGAAGCCGCGGGTTGCGGTCTCTACGGCTTGTTGGGCTGAAGGCAGAATGGTCTTGTCGTAGGACTCGACCTCCTGCATGGCGGTGGACCATTGGTTCAACGCGGTTTGGGTTTCGGTGCGCAGGCGCAGCTCAACAGCATTGCGCTGGTCCCGGGCCTGATCTGCACGACGAGAAGCGGAAAGAATGTTGCCCTGGTTACGATCGAACAGCGGCAAAGGCATAGACAGGCCCACAGTGTTGACCCGCTCGCGCACAGAGCGGTCGTACTGGCTACCTACACTGACAGTAAGGTTCGGGATACGCTGAGCTTTCTCTGAGCCGAGCGAGGCATCGCTCTTGTCTATCTGCACCACGGCCTGACGCATTTCTGCTGTTTGGTCGAGCTTAGCCAGCAGATCTTCAGTGCGAGGTGGCAAGCCCGGGGAGAGGGTTGGCGATTCGAGTCGATCAAACACGGTGACTGAGCTCCCGGTAATTTGAGCGAGCTGTTGGTAAGCGGTCGCTTTTTCCGTTTCTGCACGTCGAACTTGCAGCTGGGCTTCGGCCAGTTGCACTTGAGCGCGGGTCGCCTCCACTGGGGACGACTTACCTGCGCGAACACGGCCATCGACGATGCGAAGACCGCGCTCAGTCAGTTCGAGAGATTGCTTGGCCAGGTCGAGACCTGTCTGGGCCCGCAACGCGGCGTAAAAGGCTTGGACGACATCTGCACGCAGGCCGTTAACGCGACGGTCTAACTCAAGCTGTGCGGCGGTCTGCCCGTATGTGGCGACGTCAACACGAGCCCCCCGCTTACCGCCCAGCTCAAGGGTCTGGCTGAGAGAGACAGTCGTCTGGCTGGTGTTACGACGGGTGTCTTCCACGTCATACGAGATTGTGGGGTTGGGGATAAGCCCGGCCTGCTTGCGAGCACCATCAGCGATCCCAATTTCTTGCCTGGCCGCGGCCAGGTCTGGGTTGGCATCCATGGCCGTCGAAAGCGCCTGGGGCAAGCTGATGCTTTGGGCAAGGGCTGCAGGCGCCATCAACCCAGAGATGACTGCACAGAGTGCAGCGATCTTCCAGGGCGAGACGGGGGTCTTGGGTAAGACATTGCGGTTATACCGGGGCACTTTGATGGTCCTCGTGCACAAACTTCGATAAAGCTTGGCGAGAACGCCGAAACAGCTGCCAAGCCCCACTTGATTAGGTGATGGCACTCTAATGAGCGGTAGCTATCAGAGGGGTGGCTAGAAAATTACAATTCCGTAAGAATGTCCTGTAATGCCCGAAAATACTGGGAAACCAAACCCGACACGATGATTTCGTTACAAGCAACGGAGATGGCAAACACGCGGTGCGAAGGCCCGAACAACAGGTAGATGACGAAATTGTAATTTTCCTATCACCCCCCCGTTATCTTCGGCCTGCAAATATGAGCTCGCGCTACGCTAGGCGCGCCGCCTGGTCAGAACAATTAACGACACCCGCGCCGGTAAACATAATAAAAACTGCCGTGAATCAAAGGAGCATCGGATGAAAATCAAAGTACCACTGTATTTGGCGGCAGTTTCTGCGCTGTCTGGAAGCTATGCTATTTCGGCACAGGCAGAAGACAAGCCAGAAGGCTTCATTGAAGGCAGCAGCCTTACAGTGCTGAACCGTAACTTCTACTTCAACCGTGATAACCGCGACAGCACTGCCCCCACTTATAACAGTGGCAAGGGCAACACCAACGGCTACTCCGAAGCCTGGGCGCACGCGATCATCAGCAAATTCAACTCTGGGTTTACCCAGGGAACCGTTGGCTTTGGCGTTGATGCCTTCGCCATGATCGGCCTCAAGCTCGACACCGGTGATGGGCGCAACGGCGGCCGTAGCTCCTTCGACGTGCTACCCGTTGATAACAAGGGCGAAGCTCGCGACGAATACACCAAGGTCGGCGGCGCAGCCAAAGTCCGCTTGTTCGATACCATCGTGAAAGTAGGTGATGTTTTCCCATCGACTCCGGTCGTTGCATCCGGCGACTCTCGCCTGCTGCCAGAAAGCTTCCGCGGCGTGACCGTTGAGAACACCAGCATCCAAGGCCTCACCCTGCAGGGTGGTCGTCTGCATGCGATGAGCCAGCCGGTCTCAAGCAACCTGAACGACAACTTCGTGACGTTCTACGGCGGCCCGGTCAACTCGCCATGGATCGGTTACGGTGGCGGTGACTACTCGATCAACGACAACTGGACTGTGAGCGTCTACGCCAGCCAGCTGAAAGACGTCTGGAATCAGTACTACGCCGGCACCAGCGTGGTTTACCCGCTGAGCGACGATCTGGCGCTGATCGGTGGCTTCAACTACTACAAAGCCGTAGATGAAGGTAAGAAGCGCCTGGGTGAATTCGACAACAACATCTGGAGTGCCAAGGTCGGCGTGCGTTACGGTGCCCATACCCTAGCCCTGTCGCACCAGCGCAACAACGGCGACGACGATTTTGACTACCTGCGTCAGTCGGACTCGATTTTCGTCGACAACTCCATCCAGTACAGCGACTTCAACTCGCCGAAAGAGCGTTCCTGGATGCTGCGCTATGACCTGAACTTCACCAGCTACGGCATTCCAGGCCTGACGTTCATGACCCGCTACGCCAGAGGCTCGGGCGCGGATTACTCGAACGCTAACCAGTTCTACATGCGCACTGATGACAACGGCAACCCGCTCGACAATCAGAAGCGTTGGGAGCGTGACGTCGAAGTCAAATACGTTGTCCAAACCGGTCCAGCAAAAGATCTGTCCTTCCGGTTGCGCCAGGCAACCACACGTGCCACTGCATTCGAATCGGATCTGGATGAAACCCGTGTGATCATTGAGTACCCGCTTTCGATTCTGTAATTCGCTAACTGGACCAGTTATTCATTAACTGGTCCTATTAGTAAAACGAGCATTACGAATTCACCTTGAGTGGCTTAAGTGCTCCTTTGGTAAAAGGTGGATATTTGGCGCCCATTGGGCGCCTTTTTTTGCCTAAAATTCAAGTAGGCGTTCGATTGTACGCATCGCATGCCGGTGAAGTTCATGACTACACCAATGACCAGTCTCTTCAATGTGAGCGACCTCGCCGTCATCTGAGCGGAACGAAGCCAGCACAAAGAAGAAAATAACCCAATACTTCATAAGGTCAAATCACCTGCTGGAGAGAGGGCCCGCAACTGTCAAACCCAAACCGCGACAAGATATACCGCCAGACTATCAACTGTATTACCTAGAAATTACAAATCCGTCATTTGAGCCCCGGCACGCTCATTTTGATTTACCATCCCTTTCAATAATGCCGGCGCGCGTGCGCGGTTAATTGCTCAGTGATATCGAGACAAAATCCCATGCGAATTCTGGTAATTGAGGATGAAGTAAAAACTGCGGAGTATGTGCGTCAAGGTCTGACGGAATGTGGCTATGTCGTAGATTGCGTCCACACCGGGTCAGATGGATTATTCTTGGCTAAGCAGCACGAATATGTGAATCGCCCCTGGTTTTCTAGACACTCTCCAAGCTCAGGAAATAGCGTTTCTCATACTCTACTGGAGACAGCTGCATAGCACTGCTGTGTCGGCGTTTAGGGTTATAGAACATCTCGATGTAATCGAAAATATCACTTCGGGCTTCTTCACGGGTTGTGTAGATCTTTCGTCGGATTCGCTCTCGCTTCAAAAGCTGGAAAAAGCTCTCGGCTACAGCATTGTCGTGGCAGTTTCCCCGCCGGCTCATGCTGCTGATTACATTGTTGGCCTTCAAAAAGCTTTTCCAATCCGAGCTACTGAACTGACTGCCTTGATCTGAGTGAATCATAACTTGCTGCTGAGGCTTGCGTCGCCAAACAGCCATCAACATCGCGTCGATAGCCAGGTCGCTGCACATCCTTGGCTTCATTGACCAACCAATTACTTGGCGTGAGAACAGATCCAGCACTACCGCGAGGTAGAGCCACCCTTCATAGGTGCGGATGTAAGTGATATCTGTCACCCAGACCTTGTTCGGCTCACTTACCTTGAACTGCCGCGCGAGGTGGTTGGGCGAGGCCACTGTTGGTTTTCCACCATAGAACCCTGGACGCCGCCGATAGCCCGTTTGAGAACGCAGCCCCTCCGCCTGCATCAAGCGCCTGACTCGATTTCGGCCGCATTCCTCTCCCAGCTCACGCAGGTCATCGTGAATTTTGCGGTAGCCGTATACACCTCCGCTTTCCAGCCAAGCGTGTTTGATCAAGCCAAGCAGACGTTGATCTTCTTTTGCTCGGGCAGATTGAGGCTCGGCCAGCCAGGCGTAATAGCCGCTGGGGTGCACCTTGAGGGTTTGGCAAAGGCGCCGCACCGGGTAATCAGTCGAGTGCTTCTTGATGAAGGCGTACTTCAGCCGCACTCCTTGGCAAAGTACGCGGCGGCCTTTTTTAAGATGTCTCGCTCTTCCGTCACGCGCTTGAGTTCAGCGCGTAGCTTGCGCAGTTCGGCCTGCTGATCGTCGTCTTGCTGACGCTGCTCTTGGGGCTTGCTGTAGACCTTGATCCAGGCGTAAAGACTGTGCACGGACATGCCCAGGCGCTGGGCGACATCGGCGACAGGTTTGCCTTTCTCGGTCACTTGCTTGACCGCTTCGATCTTGAATTCTTCGGGGTAACGCTGACGACTCATGGCACCTCCTATTTGGGCCTCATTATGAGGCTTGGAGGTGTCTACGAAACCAGGGGCGATTCAATGAGCTGATTATCCTGGATATAAATCTGCCAGAGATGGACGGTTGGCAGGTCCTTGAGTTGTTGCGTCGTAAAAACTGCCCTTCCCGTATCATGATGCTGACGGCGAGAAGCCGGCTGGCGGATAAGGTCCGGGGGCTGGAGAACGGAGCAGATGACTACCTGATCAAGCCATTTGAGTTCCCTGAGCTGCTGGCCCGGGTTCGCGCCTTGATGCGCAGGTCAGATCACCCTGCATCCGTAGAGGTCATTCGCGTCGCTGACCTGGAGCTTGATCAGAGCCGGCACAGGGCATTCAGGGACGGTCAGCGCATTGACCTGACCACGAAAGAATTCGCGTTACTGCATTACCTGATGCGTAATACCGGTGTGGTGCTGAGCCGCACCCAAATTATTTCGCAGGTTTGGGATATGAATTTTGACTGCGACACAAACGTTGTAGAGGTGTCGATTCGAAGACTCAGAGCCAAGATAGATGACCCTTTCGAGACCAAACTGATACATACGCTTCGGGGCGTAGGGTATGTGCTTGAAAAACGATAGTTGCCAAGCTCTCTAGTACCGAAAATCCGCTACATGCTCCCGTCGCTTGCGAACTTGAGGTTTCTGTTTACGATCCGCGGCGCTGATTCCTCACTCAACAAATGAGGTAGGCTGTACATGAGGTATAGCATTGATTATCAGCAGGTTTCGCAAGGACAATCCGATGCCAGCATTGATGCCTGTCCAGCTGACATTGTCTTCAACAGCGACCATGGCCTAGCTCTTATCCCGTGCGTTGGCGATGTTATCAACCTCCCCTCTACGGCGGTCAAAGAAGGGGTTTGCGGCATCGTTAGATCAAGGATTTTCAATTATCTCAGAGGTCCTGAAGAGCTGTACTGTCACGTCAATATTCTCGTTGAGGAGGCGGACATCAATTTCGAAAGTCTCATCTCGGAATACATGCGCAATCAGTCACGTGCTCGCTCGCCTTCTTCATAAAGTCGAAGGCGGGCCAGTCCATTAATGGTTGTGTATGGGTGAGGGTTCAGCAGAGCGAGCGCCTACTGAGCACCAGAGATGAATAGTCACAGCCTAGTGGTTTAACGCGGTACTGCTGGTGTACGCAGGGCCGGACTCATTGTTTTTTGAATGGCGCATTGCAGCACATAGAAATATAAAACCCCGGAAGCAAATACGATTGCGGACAGATAAGCAAACTCAGAGTCTAAAACCCCGGAAACCATATACAATTTAATCGTGATAGAACCCATAATAATTCCGGTACAGTACATGACGCCTGTGAACTGATTGCCCAAAAAACTCAGTATGCCGCTGAAGGCATTGTTCGCACTCAACAGCATTGCTTTCAGTATCGTCCAGCCGAGAACTGGCAGAAAAGCCTTGATCATGAAGGCGAATAACATCGACGATGCAAACAGTTTTATCGGGGTTTCTGCCCACGGCTTGATGGTGCCGTCTACTTCAACGCCGGTATACAAGATGATATTCAGAATAATCGCCATAAGGGTGCATATGCCGAGGCGTATCATTTCCCGCTTAAGCGGGGCCATCATTATCACTGCGTGAATCTTGTTTCCAAAGTATCGTTTTAGTCCTTGGATCGACATTTTTCTTCCTATGCTCTCGGGTATGACGCTGTTGTAGCGTTGTATGACGGTCATGCTTTTACCCGAAGAGAGGTGACGCTTCAACGGTCCTGAATTGCGCAGGGGATCTCATGTCCTTCCCCTGGCTGGGTAGCTTGCTGAGAAATTCTCATCTACCTGCGTGGCAACGATGCGGCCACCCCGCCGCCGTCAGAGCTCTGGAGGACTGGCTGCTGTCAGCAACTCATCGAGTGACGGAACCTTAGCGTTTGCACTGAGGACGAGTGTTCTGGATCGGAGTATGGATACATCAAAGAAAGATTCGCACTCGACTCTTCCGTTTACTTCTCTCCAGTGGGTGACTTCTGGTATCAACTCATTAGGCACCGGGTATAGTGCCATAGGGTTATGGAATACCTCCACTTCAGCAGACCACGGCTCGTAGCCATATTGCGGCCAGAGCTGACCGTAGTCGCTGGACGCTACATCCAACAGAAATGGGATACCTCGTGATGCTCCCGGAGAACGGTCGAAAAACTCACCAAACCGCAAGTATCGGTACCCGTCTAGATGAGCTCCACCTGAGATCGGCACTCGGCTGAGCTTTGGCACTGTGCAGGCATTGGTGAAAATGACCGCTGAAAGATGGGCATTTTCCATTAGCGTAAATAGGCCGTTGGGGCGCCCTGATAGCAGAGATGTCTCTTCCTCCACAGTTATCAGGTGCGTACCACGATGCGCAGATGAGTGAACTGCAAAGCCATAGAGATAGCTGATGAGCGACTCCCTGCTCCACAGCATTGAACTGGGCGCATGGAAATCGGCTAAGGCCAGAATGAGCGGCTTACCCTCCACGTGCGGTAGGGATTCGTAACGCTTGTCCAATTTGTTTTGGATGGTCCTCGCAAACCTTTCTGCAGCCGCTCCTAAGAAACGCTCATGTCGGTCAGCGGGTGGGGGGACCGGCGAGGCGCCAAAATGCTCATACCGCTCTTCCGGGTTGGCTGTCACTGCTTCAACCCAGGCCTCATCTCCCAGCCTATTCTCGATGTGAAAATCGGGTGATTTGAATCGCCCCGAAACCTGTAGATACAAAATGACCGCTTCTCGCCGTTAGCTGCCTTTCTTGAAGGACAGCTTTGGGTCGATAGCGGCCTTCGTGGAGGTTGGTGTCTACGGGGTCGGTTTAGTCAATCTGAATCTCCGGTTTCACCTCCGTGAGGCCGGCCATCGTCATGCATCAGATCTTGATTGACACGCGTGCCGCTTTGGATAGCCTTGCAATTGAGGGCTGCAACTGCGCATTTGTCGGGCCTGGGTACCAGCATGAGCCCCCCGCAATTTTGGCAGCAGAGGAAGCTGGTTCCTCTGAAGTAGTGACGGCGGGCATTGCCAGTCGGATTCTGAACCCAAGGTCGCCAGACTAGGAGCTAAAGGATCGCTGCGACTACTCCTCATCCCTTACCGAAAAGTCACGCGTCGGTCGTAAACGGCCCTTTCCAGGCCAATCAACTTTTGTGATTGGTGAGTAGGGATTTCTCGGCTTTTCTGTGAAAAGCACCCCTTCATTTCACAAAAAAAATGGCGAAGATTCCAATTTCACGGGGTCTGGCCTATCACCTATTTTGTGAACCTACATCAGGAAGCACCGCACAAACAAAAAGCCCCGGCATTGCCGGGGCTTTTTGTTTTTACACGTCTAAGTCACAGGCCCAGTTCCCGCAGGCGTCGATACAGCGTCCTCTCACTCATGCCGAGATGGCGTGCCAGCTCACTGCGAGACCCCCGAAAGTTTTCCAAGGCCTGCGCCAGATCGCCCAGCTCACTGCGACCACGATGACGTGTGCCCTGGAGAGCCGATGGCTCGATGTCTTCAGGCAGGTGCTCCGGGCGAATCACACCTTCATCGGCAAACAGGCGTGCCCGCTCGAGGATGTTGCGCAGCTCGCGGATGTTCCCCGGGAAAGGATGCAAACTTAGTTGGTCTAGGGTTTCGGGTAGCAGTTTAGGTGCTTGCTTGCCCATGCGCTGCAGCAGGCTCTCGGCCAGCAACGGCAAGTCTTCTATTCGCTCCCGCAGTGCGGGCAAGCGGATCGGGAAGCCACTGATGCGGTAGTACAGGTCCTCGCGGAAGGTACCGGCGGCGGCCATTTCCTTCAGCGGCTTATGGGTCGCCGAGACCAGACGGAAATCGGAGTGGACTGTACGGGTACTGCCCACAGGCCGGAAGCTGCCGGACTCGATCAGGCGCAACAGTTTCACCTGCATCGTCAGCGGCACTTCGCCAATTTCGTCGAGGAACAAGGTACCGCCATGGGCTGCTTCAGCCAGGCCGATCTTGCGCTGGGTGGCGCCGGTGAAGGCGCCCTTCTCGTAACCGAACAGCTCGCTCTCGAACAGCGATTCGGTGAGGCCCGTGCAATCGACCACCACCAGCGGCCCATTGGCCCGGGGGCTGCCCAGGTGCAAGGCACGGGCGAACAGCTCCTTGCCGGTACCGGATTCGCCCTGCAGCAGTACCGGGATCTGCGCTGGTGCCGCTCGCTGCAGGCTTGCCAGGGCTGTCTTGAATGCTGCGCAGCGGCCGACAAGCCCTTGCTGCTGAGGTTGCGCGGAGGCGAGTGTCACGCTGGTGAGCCGTTCGACGAAGGCCACTACCCTGCCCTCGTCATCGAGGATCGGTCGCAGCTCCACATCCACATGCTCAGGCCCGCGTGGAGTGTGATGGATGTGCAGCACGCGCTCCGGCACCTTGCTGTCCCAAGCCTTGCGTAGGGGGCAATGCTCACCGGCCTGGTCACACGGCACCGCATAGTGGTGGGACACCCGGTGACATTTCTCACCCACGGGGGCGTGATCATCCGTGCCGAACTGGCGGCGGTATGCGGCATTGGCAGCCAGGATGTTGTAGTCGGTGTCCAGGATGATGCTGGGTAGCACATCGTGTTCCAGATAGGACACCAGGGCGACGATGGCGGGATGCTGGAGTGACACACAAAGCGCGGACATGACGGTGACCGATGGAAAGTACCCGGCGAGGTTAACAGGGACTGCCAAACACTGCCATTGACTGACAGTCGACTGCCAGGTCGTGCTGCCAGAGAAGCCTTTGGCAGCGCCAGTGAGGATGGTATTGAAGCGGCGCTGCGCCGCAGGGCCAAGCCGTTGGCGCGGCCAAACCTCAATAAAACCAGGCCCTAGAAGTCGCAGCTTGCATCGCGGAGGAGGTAATGGGGCGCTACGCAATGGCAGCCGTTTGGATGAAGAACGCTGGCATGCATCTTGATAAACCTCCAAACACTGCCTACGCCTCTAGGAGGCGCGGTGGATAAATCTGGAGACGCGAAATGATCATTGGCAGCAACCTTCACGTGGAAGCCTTGTACGACAAGGTGACCTCGACCATCAGTTACCTCGTCCTGGACCGAAGCTCAGGCCAGTGCGCGCTGATCGACAGCGTATTGGATTATGACCCCAAGTCGGGCCGCACCAGTACTGAATCGGCCGATGCCTTGATCGCCCGGGTACAGGCGTTGGGTGCCAAGGTCCAGTGGATTCTGGAAACCCACGTTCACGCCGACCATCTCTCGGCAGCGGCCTACCTCAAGGAAAAACTGGGCGGTCATGTGGCCATCGGCTCGCTCATCACCCAGGTGCAGAAAACCTTCGGCGAACTGTTCAACGAAGCGCCGGGCTTTGCCCGGGACGGCAGCCAGTTCGACGTACTGCTCGAAGATGAAGAGATCTTCCTGATCGGCAACCTGCGCGCCCGCGCCTTGCACACGCCGGGTCATACCCCGGCCTGCATGAGCTACGTGGTCGAGGACAGCGGTGAAATGGCGGTGTTCGTGGGCGACACGCTGTTCATGCCGGACTATGGCACCGCGCGCTGTGACTTCCCCGGTGCCGATGCGCGCATGCTGTATCGCTCGATTCGCCGCCTGCTGGCCTTCCCGGACCAGACCCAGCTGTTCATGTGCCACGACTACCTGCCTGGTGGTCGGGAGATGCGCTTCGTCACGACCGTGGCCGAACAGCGCGCTCACAACATTCATATCCATCAGGGCATCAGTGAGGATGACTTCGTGGCCATGCGCGAAGCCCGCGACGCCACCCTCGACATGCCCGTGCTGATCCTGCCCTCGGTGCAGGTCAACATGCGCAGCGGCCATTTCCCAGAGCCTGAGGAAAATGGCGTGAGCTACCTGAAGATTCCGCTGAACGCGCTCTGAACACATAACGATTATTTCCAAGGAAACACCGCCATGCCTGCCTTGCAGTCCTCTGCCGATTCTTCATGCGCCGATCACCATAAGGTGGTCATCATCGGTGCCGGCGCCGCCGGTATCGCAACCGCTTCCAGCCTGACCAGCCGCGACCCCTCCCTGGACGTTGTCGTGATCGATCCGGCCGATGTGCATTACTACCAGCCCGGCTGGACCATGGTCGGGGCTGGCGTGTTCAATGCGCCGAGCACGGCCCGTACCATGGCCTCGACCATTCCGCGCGGCGTACGTTGGATCAAGGCGCGGGTCGAGGGTTTTGATCCCCAGGCACAACTGGTCACGCTCGAGGACGGTCGCGCTGTCAGCTATGAGCAACTGGTGGTTTGCCCGGGGCTCAAGCTCGACTGGAACGCCATCGAAGGCCTCAGCGACACCCTGGGTCGGAACGGCGTCACCTCCAACTACCGCTATGACCTGGCCCCCTACACCTGGCAGCTTGTGCAGAATCTGAAGCAAGGCCGCGCCCTTTTCACCCAGCCGCCGATGCCCATCAAATGTGCCGGTGCGCCGCAGAAGGCGTTATACCTGTCCTGCGACCACTGGTTGCGCCAAGGCCACCTTGGAGCGATCAGGGCCAGTTTCTTCAATGCGGGCGCGGTGCTGTTCGGCGTGCCCGACTATGTTCCGGCGCTGATGGCTTACATCGACAAGTACGGCGTGGACCTCAACTACGCCCATCGCCTGGTGGCAGTGGACGGCCCCAACAAGCGTGCGACCTTCGTGCGCACACTGCCCGATGGCAGCACCGAAACCCGCGTCGAAGCCTTCGACATGTTGCATGTGGTGCCCCCGCAAATCGCGCCGGATTTCATTCGTCAGAGCCCGCTGGTCGATGGCGCCGGGTGGGTCGATGTGGACCCTGCCACCCTGCGTCATCGCCATTTCCCCAACATCCATGCGCTGGGCGATGTAACCAACACCACCAATGCCAAGACCGCCGCCGCGGCGCGAAAGCAGGCACCGGTGGTAGCCAATAATGTGCTGGTGGCGCTGGGGCGCCTGCCAACGCTTGCCCAGTACGATGGCTACGGCTCCTGCCCGCTGACTGTCGAGCGCGGCAAAATCGTCCTCGCTGAGTTCACCTACGGCGGCAAGGTGGCGCCGAGTTTCCCGCGCTGGTTGCTCGACGGCCGTCAGCCCACTCGCCTGGCCTGGTTGCTCAAGGCGCAGATACTTCCGCCGCTGTACTGGAAAGGCATGCTCAAAGGCCGTGAATGGCTGGCGCGTCCCCAACCGTTGGTGGCCGAGGTCGGGCAGTGATCGAACATCAACTGATCGGAGCAGGGCTCGGTGCGATCATTGGTGCCGTGCTGGCGCTCACCGGCGCCGGCGGGGGCATTCTTGCCGTGCCCCTGCTGGTGTTCGGCCTCGGCTTGTCGATGGTCGAAGCGGCGCCCATCGGCTTGCTCGCCGTGGGCTTGGCAGCCGGGGTCGGTGCCGTGCTGGGATTGCGCAAGGGGGTGGTACGTTACCGCGCGGCGTTGTTCATCGCGGCCATCGGTGTGGCTGCGGCGCCCTTGGGTCTGATGTTGGCGCACCGTCTGCCCAATACACCATTGTCGTTGGTGTTCGCTGCTGTGCTGGTCTATGCCTGCCTGCGCATCTGGCGCAAGGCCCGCCGTGAACTGCGCGGCGAGCCGGCCTGCGGTGATCGCCAGATCATGCCCTGCGTGCTCAATCCATTGCAGGGGCGGCTGCGCTGGACCCTGCCCTGCGCTCGCGCGCTGGCGTTCACCGGCATGCTGTCGGGGTTGCTGTCCGGGCTACTGGGCGTTGGGGGTGGGTTCGTCATCATCCCGGCCTTGAACCGCTATACCAACTTGGACATGAAGAGCATCGTCGCCACGTCCCTGGCGGTGATTGCCCTGGTGTCCACTGGCAGTGTGGTCAGCGCCAGCCTGGCCGGTGTCATGCACTGGACGGTAGGCGCACCGTTTGCCGTCGGTGCCGTGCTCGGTCTGCTACTGGCCCGCCCCCTGGCGAGCAAGCTGGCCGGGCCGCGCCTGCAGCAATTGTTTGCCGTGACAGGAATGGGGGCTGCGCTGCTGTTGGCGGGCAAGGTGCTACTCAGCTAGCAGCTCGGCCTGCTCCGCGTTGCACAGGGCCAGCAGGTAGTCCCAGACCACCCGCAGGCGCACCGACTTGTGCAATTCTCGGCGTGTGCAGATCCAGTAGCTGCGCTGGATGGTTTCGCTGGGCAGCACCCGCACCAAGGATCGATCGTGACGGGCCATGTAGTTAGGCAGCACGGCAATGCCAAGCCCGGCGCGGGCTGCATGCTGCTGGGCAATCACGCTGGTGCTGCGAAACACCACATTGGGTGCCCGGCAGAAACTGTTGAGAAACAGCAGTTCCTGGCTGAACAGCAGGTCGTCGACATAGCCAATCCAGCTGTGCCGCGCCAGGTCTTCGCGGCTGCGCAACGGCGGTGACCGATCCAGATACTCCTGGCTTGCGTAGAGCGCCAGGCGGTAGTCGGTGAGCTTGCGAGTGATCAGCAGGTCGGCGCTGGGCCGCTCCAGGTGGATGCTGATTTCCGCCTCGCGGTTGAGGATGCTGACGAACCGCGGCACCGCCACCAACTCCACCTCCAGCCCCGGGTAGCGCTCGAACAGGGCGTTCATGCGGGGGGTGAAGAACATGATGCCGATGCCCTCGGTGACCCCCAGGCGGATCTTGCCCAACGGGGTGATGGCCTGGGTGATCTCTTCCTGAGCAAGCAAGGCCACGTTCTCCATGGCCTCGGCGTGCTTGAGCAGGGCCTGCCCGGAGGGTGTGAGTTCATAACCTTGGGCGTGCTGGACGAACAACGCCGTACCCAGGCTCTGTTCGATGCTCTCGATGTGCCGGGCGACGGTGCTGTGGGTGGTGTTGAGGCGTTTGGCGGCGCTGAGCAAGCGCCCGCTGCGCTGCAACTCGAGGAAAAACCGCAGATCGTTCCAGTCGAACATGCTGATCCTTTTGGCTGTTCGCGCTGGCCCTTTCGCGGGTAAACCCGCTCCCACAGGTTCACCGCCGATCCTGAGCTCGGCGATAACCTATGGGAGCGGGTTTACCCGCGAAGGGGCCGGCTCAGGTATAGCGCTGTGCTAAAACGCACAGCGGCTGCGCGAAATCTCGTGTTTCGTCCTCGAAATTAATCAATAAGATGGTCAGGGACAAGAATAAAAATCAGGCGCGAGGTTTCACATGCCATCAGCCGATTCAGTCTTCGACTATGTGGTTGTCGGTGCCGGTCCCGCCGGTTGCCTGCTGGCCAATCGCTTGTCCGCCGACCCTTCGTGTCGCGTATTGCTGCTCGAAGCAGGTGGTCGCGACAACTATCCCTGGATTCACATTCCCGTTGGTTACCTCTACTGCATCGGCAATCCGCGCACCGATTGGTGCTTCAAGACCGAGGCGCAGCCAGGCCTGGGTGGACGCAGTCTGGGCTATCCACGGGGCAAGGTGCTGGGTGGGTGTTCCTCGATCAACGGCATGATCTACATGCGCGGCCAGGCGGCCGACTACGATCGTTGGGCCGATCAAGGCAATGACGGTTGGGCGTGGAAGGATGTACTGCCGTTGTTCAAGGCCAGTGAGCGTCACTTCGCCGGTGCCAGCGACAGCCACGGCGCCGAAGGTGAGTGGCGAGTTGAACAGCAGCGTTATAGCTGGCCGATCCTCGATGCCTTCCGCGATGCCGCCGAGCAGACTGGCATCGCCAAGGTGGCGGATTTCAATACCGGCGATAACGCCGGCTGTGGATATTTTCAGGTCAACCAACGCAGTGGCGTACGCTGGAATGCCTCCAAGGCATTCCTGCGACCTGTGCAAGATCGCCCCAACCTGACGGTGCTCACCGGTGTGCAGGTCGATCAAATCCTTCTTGAGAACGCCCGCGCCACGGCGGTCAAAGCCCGCTGGCAAGGCGCCTGGCATGCGTTCAAGGCGCAGCGGGAGATCATTCTCTGCGCCGGTGCGATCGGCTCGCCGGGCATCCTGCAGCGCTCCGGCATCGGCCCGCGCACATTGCTCGAGGGGTTAGGCATCGGGGTGCGCCATGAGCTGCCGGGCGTGGGCGGCAACTTGCAGGATCATCTACAACTGCGCCTGATCTATCAGATCCGCAACACCCGCACGCTCAACCAGATGGCCAACAGCCTGTGGGGCAAGATGGGCATGGGCCTGCGCTACCTTTACGACCGCAGTGGCCCGCTGGCCATGGCGCCGAGCCAGTTGGGCGCTTTCGTGCGCTCGGGCCCCGAGCAGGCCACCGCCAATCTGCAGTACCACGTACAGCCCCTGTCGCTGGAGCGCTTCGGCGAGCCGCTGCACCGCTTCCCGGCATTCACCGCTTCGGTGTGCAACCTGCGCCCGGCCAGTCGCGGGCGCATCGATATCCGCAGCGCCGACATGCTTGCAGCGCCATCGATCGACCCCAACTACCTGAGTGATCCGCAGGACCTCAAAGTCGCCGCCGATGCCATCCGCATCACCCGGCGAATCGTGCAGGCCCCTGCCCTGGCGGCGTTCGATCCGCGCGAGTACCTGCCCGGCCCTGCCCTGCAGACCGAGGCGCAATTGCACGAAGCCGCCGGCAAGATCGGCACCACCATCTTCCACCCCGTGGGTACCTGCCGCATGGGCAGCGGTCCGCTGGACGTTGTGGATAACCAGCTGCGTGTGCAGGGTGTGCCGGGCCTTCGGGTGGCCGATGCCTCGATCATGCCGCAGATCGTTTCAGGCAATACCTGCTCACCCACATTGATGATCGCCGAGAAGGCGGCGCAATTGATCTTCAAGGGAGCCTTGACCCAAACCAACCTCAGCGACACTGCGATACCGACGCCCTGACCCGGGTGCGTGCAACACCGGTGGCCTGCGGTCAGAGGTCACCGACAGTGGAAAACAACAATAATCACTGTGGCCTTCGGGCCGAGGACAGCAACGATGTCGGACTACATCCAAGAGCAAGGCACGGCTGCCAGCACGGTCAGCCGACGTGAGGAACGCAAGATCATTTTCGCGTCATCCCTCGGGACGGTGTTCGAGTGGTATGACTTTTTTCTCTATGGCGCACTGGCGGCGGTGATCAGCACGCAGTTCTTCGCTGGCGTCAACGACACCACGGCGTTCATCTTCGCCTTGATGGCCTTTGCCGCAGGCTTTCTGGTCCGCCCGTTCGGCGCACTGGTGTTCGGCCGCTTGGGCGATATGATCGGGCGCAAGTACACCTTTCTGGTGACCATCGTGCTGATGGGCTTGTCGACCTTCGCCGTGGGGCTGCTGCCCACCTACGCCAGCATTGGCATCGCCGCGCCCATCATCCTGGTGCTGCTTCGCATGCTCCAGGGCCTGGCGCTGGGCGGTGAGTATGGCGGCGCGGCGACCTACGTGGCCGAACACGCACCGCCCGGTAAGCGTGGCTTTCATACCGGGTTCATCCAGTCCACTGCAACGCTTGGCTTGCTGCTTTCGCTGGTCGTCGTGCTGGGCAGCCGCTACATCAGTGGTGATGAGTTCGAGGCCTGGGGTTGGCGCTTGCCGTTCTTGCTGTCGATCTTCCTGCTGGCAATCTCCACCTGGATCCGCATGAGCATGGAAGAGTCGCCCGCTTTCGTGAAGATGAAGGCCCAGGGCAAGGTCAGCAAATCGCCAATCCGTGAATCCTTCACTTCCTGGCCGAACCTCAAGGTCGTGCTGACAGCACTGTTCAGCATCAACGCCGGCCAAGCCGTGACCTTCTATACGGCCCAGTTCTATGTCCTGTTCTTCCTGACCCAGATGCTCAAGATGGATCCGGCCCAGGCCAATACCCTGCTGATCATCAGCGTGGTGATCGGTGCGCCGTTCTTCGTGTTCTTCGGCTGGTTGTCCGATCGGGTCGGACGCAAGCCGATCCTGATGATCGGCCTGCTGCTCGCGACGGTGCTGTACTTCCCGATGTTCAAGGCCCTGAGCCATTACGCCAATCCGCAGATCGACGCTGCCAGCCAGCAGGCGCCGATCGTGGTCACTGCCGATCCACAAGGCTGCACCTTCCAGTTCGACCCGGTGGGCAAGGCACGCTTCGATAGCCCGTGTGACAAGGTCAAGACGTTCCTGGTCAAACAAGGCCTGCCATACAGTGCGGTGGATGCGCCAGCGGGCTCTGCGGTGCTGGTCACGATCGGCGAGCAGCGCATCGACGGGTTCGACGAGGCGGCCATGCGCACAGCAATCGAGCAAGCCGGGTACCCGGCCAAGGCAGATCCGGCGAGCGTCAACCAAGTGATGGTGGTGGTGTTGATCGTCGCCATGATCCTGATCGCCACCATGACCTACGGGCCTTTGGCGGCGGTGATGGTGGAGTTGTTCCCGACCCGCATTCGCTACACTTCCATGTCCTTGCCCTATCACATCGGCAATGGCTGGTTCGGTGGCTTCCTGCCGACCGTCTCGTTCGCGTTGGTGGTGTACACCGGGGATATCTTCTACGGGCTCTGGTACCCGGTGCTGATTACCGGGGTGAGTCTCGTGGTGGGGTTGTTCTGCCTGAAAGAAACCAAGGATGTGGATATCGACAAGGTGTGAAGGCTGACGTGTAGCAGGGTAAACCCACAGGGCCGTGCAAGATCAGACAGTGTGGATCGATCCTGCGGACATGAAAAAACCGGCGTAAAAGCCGGTTTTTTTATGCTGCGAAAAAACTTATGCACGATTTTCAAGAAAAGGTCATACAGAGAAATAAGCTTTAAAATCAATAAGTTATATAGAGTTTGCAGGTGATGATCCAAAACTTGCTCACAAGTTATCCACAGATCGTCACGCGTTGTGTTCTGCCTGGTTTTCCGCCACCGGTGGTAGCGAACCCAAGGCCCGCTGGGTCGCTTCGTTCCAGGCTTGGGCGCGGTCGTTAAGCTCAGCGATCGCACGTGGGCCGGTGCCCACGGGGTACATCGGTTCGCCGATCACCACCTCGATGGTTCCCGGGCGCTTGCCCCAGCCTTCACGTGGCCAGAACTTGCCGGCATTGTGCGCGATCGGCAGCACTGGCAGCCCGGCATTCACCGCCAGGGCTGTGCCGCCTCGGGAAAACTTGCCGATCTGGCCGTGAGGCACCCGCGTGCCTTCCGGGAAGATCAGCACCCACACGCCCTGCTTGAGCAGCTCGTCGCCCTTGCTGGCGACCTGGCGCAAGGCTTCCTTCGGGTTTTTCCGGTCGATGGCGATCGGGCGCAACATCGCCATCGCCCAGCCGAAGAACGGCACGTACAGCAGCTCACGCTTGAGCACCTGGCTCAGCGGCGAGAAGTACGCCGACAGGAAGAACGTCTCCCAGGTGCTCTGGTGGTTGGACAGAATCACACAGGGCTCCTTGGGCACATTCTCGGCGCCTGTGACCTTGTAGCGAATGCCCAGGACCACCCGTGCCAGGAACACGGCGCAGCGGCACCAGTACACGTTGATGAACCGGTAGCGCTTGTGGAACGGCAGAAACGGTGCGACGAAGAAACTCAGCGAGCACCACAGCAGCGAACTGGTGCCCAACAGCAGGTAAAAAAGAAAGATTCTGATCGCCTGCAGGATCGACATAGTGGCATGTACCGTTGCGGGGCTTGCCCGCCTAAGGAAAAGTGCGCCACATGGGGCGCACTGCTTAAATGAGTGCTCTGGCGATGGCTGCCAGATCGTCGAAAATCAAAGTGCTTTGCGGAACGCCTTTTTCCAGCGTCCCCTGACCTTTGCCGGTTTTCACCAGCACAGGTTGTGCATCGACGGCCAGGGCGGCCTCCAGGTCACCTTTGCTGTCGCCGACGAACCAGACGCCAGCCAGATCGACCTGATAATGCTCGGCAATCGCCCGCAGCATGCCGGGCTTGGGTTTGCGGCAATCGCAACCTTCGTCCGGGCCGTGCGGGCAATGCACGATGTAACCCACCTCGCCCCCCAGCTCGGCCACCAGCGCGCGCAGGCGCGCATGCATGGCCTCCAGGGTCGCCAGCGGGTAGTAACCGCGGGCGATGCCGGACTGGTTGGTGGCCACCGCCACCGTCCAGCCCGCCTTGCTCAACTGCGCGATGGCCTCGATCGAGCCGGGAATGGGGATCCACTCTTCCAGCGACTTGATGTAGGCGTCGGAGTCGTGGTTGATCACTCCGTCTCGATCAAGAATCAGCAGTTTCAAGGCTTACCCCAGCAGCGAGATGTCGGCCACGCCCAGGAACAGGCCGCGCAGGCGGCTGAGCAGGGCATAACGGTTGGCGCGGACCTTGGCATCCTCGGCGTTGACCATCACCGCCTCGAAGAAGGCGTCGACCGGATCACGCAGGGCGGCCAGGCGGGCCAGAGACTCACTGTACTGACGTGCGGCCGCCATCGGTTGCACGGCCTGGTCGGCCTGCTGGATGGCCGAGTACAGGGAGAACTCGTTGGCGTTGTCGAAGTACTTCGGCTCGACATGGTCGGCGATGGCGCCTTCTGCCTTGCTCAGCAGGTTCGACACGCGCTTGTTCACCGCGGCCAGGGCCTCGGCTTCCGGCAGCTTGCGGAAGGCCTGCACAGCCTGTACGCGCTGGTCGAAGTCCAGGGCCGAACCTGGCTTGAGGGCACGTACCGAGAGGTAGGTGGCGACGTCGATGCCTTCGTCTTCGTAGCGCGCACGCAGACGGTCGAAGACAAACTCCAGCACCTGCTCGCACAGGCCGGCGGCCTTGACCTTGGCACCGTACTGCTTGACGGCGAACTCGACCGCGGTGGTCAGGTCCAGGTCCAGCTGCTTCTCGATCAGGATGCGCAACACGCCCAGAGCGGCGCGGCGCAGGGCGTACGGGTCCTTGCTGCCGGTCGGCAGCATGCCGATGCCGAAGATGCCGACCAGGGTGTCGAGCTTGTCGGCGATGGCCACGGCAGCACCGGTCAGGGTCTGCGGCAGTTCGGCACCTGCGCCACGTGGCATGTACTGCTCGTTCAGCGCCAGGGCGACGTCTTCCGGCTCGCCGTCGTTCTGGGCGTAGTAGTAGCCGGCCACGCCTTGCATTTCAGGGAACTCGCCGACCATCTCGGTGGCCAGGTCGCACTTGGACAGCAGGCCCGCACGGGCTGCGCGCTGGGCGTCGCCGCCGATCAGCGGGGCGATGAATGCCGCCAGCCTGGAGACACGCTCGGCCTTGTCGTAGACCGTGCCCAGCTGAGCCTGGAAGACCACGTTCTTCAGGCGCTCGTTGAAGGTCTCCAGCGGCTGCTTCTTGTCTTGCTTGAAGAAGAACTCGGCGTCGGTCAGGCGCGGACGCACAACCTTCTCGTTACCCTGCACGATCTGCTTCGGATCACGGCTCTCGACGTTGGCCACGGTGATGAAGCGCGGCAGCAGCTTGCCTTCGCTGTCCAGCAGGCAGAAGTACTTTTGGTTGTCCTGCATGGTGGTGATCAGTGCTTCCTGTGGCACTTCCAGGAAGCGCTCCTCGAAGGAGCACACCAACGGCACCGGCCATTCGACCAGGGCGGTCACTTCGTCCAGCAATGCCGGCGGCACGACAGCGGTGCCTTCCTGTTGCATGGCCAGCTCCGCAGTGCGTTTGGCGATCAGCTCGCGACGCTCGGCGAAGTCGGCCAGCACGTAGGCCTTGCGCAGGTCTTCGACGTAGTTGGCCGGGGTGGTGATCACCACGTTCTCCGGGTGGTGGAAGCGGTGGCCACGGGACTCGCGACCGGCCTGCTGGGCCAGGAGGGTGCACTCGACGACCTGGTCGCCGAGCAGCATCACCAGCCACTGGGTCGGACGCACGAACTCTTCACGGCTGGCGCCCCAGTGCATGCGCTTGGGGATTGGCAGATCGTTGAGCGAATCCTCGACGATGGTCGGCAGCAGGCTGGCGGTGGCCTTGCCCGGAATGTGCTGGGAGAAGCGCAGCTTGGCGCCGCTCTGGTCGATCTCGGCCAGATCCACGCCGCATTTCTTGGCGAAGCCCAGGGCAGCCTGGGTCGGGTTGCCCTCGGCGTCGAAGGCGGCCTGGCGGGGAGGACCGTCGATGTTGATGCTGCGGTCAGGCTGCTGCACGTCCAGCTGGCGGATCAGCACGGCCAGACGGCGTGGGGCGGCATAGACCTGCTTGCCGGTGTAGTTCAGGCCAGCGGCCTGCAGGCCTTTCTCGATGCCGGCCAGGAACGCATCGCCGAGGCTGGCGAGGGCCTTCGGTGGCAGCTCTTCGGTGCCCAGTTCGACCAGAAAATCTTGAGCACTCATTGTGCAGCCTCCAGCTTAGCCAACACTTCGTCACGCAGTTCGGGGGTCGCCATCGGGAAGCCCAGGCGTGCGCGGGCTTGCAGATAGCTTTGCGCCACGTCCCGGGCCAGGGTACGCACGCGCAGGATGTAACGCTGACGCTCGGTCACCGAGATGGCGCGGCGGGCGTCCAGCAGGTTGAAGGTGTGGGACGCCTTCAGGACCATTTCGTAGGTCGGCAGCGGCAGGTCCAACTTGATCAGGCGGTTGGCTTCGCTTTCGTAGAAGTCGAACAGCTCGAACAGCTTCTCGACGTTGGCGTGTTCGAAGTTGTAGGTCGACTGCTCCACTTCGTTTTGGTGGAACACATCGCCATAGGTGACCTTGCCGAACGGGCCGTCGGCCCAGATCAGGTCGTAGACCGAGTCCACGCCCTGGATGTACATGGCCAGGCGCTCCAGGCCATAGGTGATTTCACCGGTGACCGGGAAGCATTCGATGCCGCCGACTTGCTGGAAGTAGGTGAACTGGGTCACTTCCATGCCGTTGAGCCAGATTTCCCAGCCCAGGCCCCAGGCGCCGAGGGTCGGCGATTCCCAGTTGTCTTCGACGAAACGGATGTCGTGGACCAGCGGGTCCAGGCCGATCGCCTTCAGCGAGCCCAGGTACAGCTCCTGGAAGTTGGCTGGGTTCGGCTTGAGCACCACCTGGAACTGGTAATAGTGCTGCAGGCGGTTGGGGTTTTCGCCATACCGTCCGTCGGTTGGGCGACGGCTAGGCTGCACATAGGCGGCGTTCCAGGTTTCCGGGCCGACGGCGCGCAGGAAAGTGGCGGTATGGAAAGTGCCGGCGCCTACTTCCATATCGTAGGGCTGAAGCACCACACAACCTTGCTCCGCCCAGTATTGCTGCAGGGCGAGGATGAGGTCTTGGAAGGTACGCACGGCTGGCGTAGGCTGGCTCACGAAATTCACCTGTATCTGGGGATGCGGATGTAAAGAGCGGGAGTATAACCCGATTCGCCTCGCCCTCTACCCATGGAATGGAGCCTTATGCCACGCTGTTTCTGGTGTACCGACGATCCGTTGTACCAGGCCTATCACGACCAGGAGTGGGGAACGCCGCAGCGTGACCCGGCGTTGCTCTTCGAGATGCTTTTGCTCGAAGGGTTCCAGGCCGGGCTTTCCTGGATCACGGTATTGAAAAAGCGCGAGCGCTACCGCGAGGTATTGCACGGCTTCGACCCGGTGAAACTGTCGCAGATGAGTGACGAGCGGATCGAAGAACTGATGCTAGACACCGGCATCATCCGCAATCGCCTCAAGCTCAAGGCTGTACGGCGCAACGCCCAGGCCTGGCTGGCTGTGGATAACCCGGCCGAGTGGCTATGGTCGTTCGTCGGTGGCGTGCCCAAGATCAACCACTTCAAGGCGCGCGGCGACGTGCCGGCGGCCACCGACGAAGCCAGGGCCATGAGCAAGGCCCTGCAAAAGGCTGGCTTCACATTCGTCGGCCCGACCATCTGCTATGCCTTCATGCAGGCCACTGGCATGGTCATGGACCACACCACCGACTGTGATCGTTACGCCGCGTTGCTGCGCTGAAGCGTTACAATGCCCGCCTTGCAGAAATAAGGAATCCGGCTGTGGAAAAATTCAAAGGCGCCCTGATGGTCGGGGTGCTGCGACTGTTCGCCAAGCTGCCCTGGAGCGCGGTGCAGCGGGTCGGCGCGGGTATCGGCTGGCTCATGTGGAAGATCCCCAACGGTTCGCGCAATGTGGTGCGCATCAACCTGGCCAAGTGCTTCCCGGAGATGAACCCGGCCGAGCGCGAGCAACTCGTGGGCCGTGCGTTGAAGGACATCGGTAAGTCCTTCGTCGAAAGCGCCTGCGCCTGGATCTGGCCACCACAACGTTCGCTGGAACTGGTCAAGGAAGTACACGGCCTGGAAGTGCTGGAGAAGGCCCTGGCCTCGGGCAAGGGCGTGGTGGGCATCACCAGCCATCTGGGCAACTGGGAAGTGCTGAACCACTTTTATTGCAGCCAGTGCAAACCGATCATCTTCTACCGCCCGCCCAAGCTGAAGGCTGTGGATGACCTGCTGCGCGAGCAGCGTGTGCAGATGGGTAACCGCGTGGCGCCTTCGACCAAGGAAGGCATCCTCAGCGTGATCAAAGAGGTGCGCCGTGGTGGCCAGGTGGGTATTCCTGCCGACCCGGAGCCAGCGGAGTCGGCGGGGGTGTTCGTGCCATTCCTGGGCACCCAGGCGCTGACCAGCAAGTTCGTGCCGAACATGCTGGCCGGAGGCAAGGCGGTGGGGGTGTTCCTGCATGCCCTGCGGCTGCCGGATGGCTCGGGCTTCAAGGTGTTCCTCGAAGCGGCGCCGGAAGAGATGTACAGCACCGACGTGACTGTGTCGGCGGCGGCGATGAGCAAGGTGGTCGAGCGTTATGTGCGCGAGTACCCGAGCCAGTACATGTGGAGCATGAAACGCTTCAAGAAACGCCCGGCCGGCGAGCCGCGCTGGTATTGAGATTTTCACTGTCCCCTGTGGGAGCGGGTTTACCCGCGAATGTGTCGGTGAATCCAACATCGCATTCGCGGGTGAACCCGCTCCCACAGGGACCGCGTTAACCTGATGTCTTGTTGAGCTTCTTCAGGAACACCGCCATTTCCTTCTCGGCCTGCTTGTCGCCATGGGCCTGCGCCGCCGCGATCCCCTCTTCCCATGCCTTGCGCGCCGCCGTCAGGTCGCCCTGCAACTGGTGGGCCTTGCCCAGCAGCTTCCACGCCGCCGAGTACTTCGGGTCATGTTCCACGCACCGAGCCAGGTGCAGCGCCGCCTCGGCGCCGTTGCCTTCGTCGAGCCAGGCCTTGCCCAGGCCAAAGCGCAGCAGGGCGTTATCCACCCCCTTGGCCAGCATCTTTTCCAGTGATTCGCGCATGCCGTTTTCTCCTTAGAAGAAACTCAGGCCCACGTGGAACAGCTTCTCCACATCGCGGATGTGCTTTTTATCCACAACGAACAGGATCACATGATCGCCCGCTTCGATCACCGTGTCGTCGTGGGCAATCAGCACTTCCTCGTCGCGGATGATCGCGCCGATGGTGGTGCCTGGCGGCAAGGCGATGTCTTCGATGGCCTTGCCGATCACCTTGCTCGACTTGGCATCGCCATGCGCGACCGCCTCGATGGCCTCCGCCGCGCCCCGACGCAGCGAATGCACGCTGACGATGTCGCCACGGCGCACGTGGGCCAGCAAGGTACCGATGGTGGCCAGCTGAGGGCTGATGGCGATGTCGATATCGCCACCCTGGACCAGGTCCACATACGCCGGGTTGTTGATGATGGTCATCACCTTGCGCGCACCCAGGCGCTTGGCCAGCAGCGAGGACATGATGTTGGCTTCGTCGTCGTTGGTCAGGGCCAGGAAGATGTCGGCGTCGGCAATGTTCTCCTCGAGCATCAGGTCCTTGTCCGAGGCGCTGCCCTGGAGCACCACGGTGCTCTCCAGGGTGTCGGAGAGATGGCGGCAGCGGGCCTGGCTCATCTCGATGATCTTGACCTGGTAGCGGCTCTCGATGGCCTCGGCAAGGCGTTCGCCGATCTGCCCGCCCCCGGCGATGACCACGCGCTTGTTGGTCTCGTCGATACGGCGCAGCTCGCCCATCACCGCGCGGATGTCCTTGCGTGCGGCAATGAAGAAGACCTCGTCGTCGGCCTCGATCACGGTGTCGCCCCGTGGCGTGATGGGCCGGTCGCGGCGGAAGATCGCCGCCACGCGGGTATCGACATTGGGCATATGGGCGCGGATCTGGCGCAATTGCTGGCCCACCAGGGGACCACCGTAGTAGGCCTTGACCGCCACCAGTTGTGCCTTGCCATCGGCGAAGTCGATCACCTGCAGGGAGCCGGGGTGCTCGATCAGGCGCTTGATGTAGTTGGTCACCACCTGTTCCGGGCTGATCAGTACGTCCACCGGGATGTGGTCGTTGTCGAACAGCTCTTCGCGGGTGAGATACGCCGACTCGCGTACCCGGGCGATCTTGGTGGGCGTGTGGAACAGCGAGTAGGCGACCTGGCAGGCCACCATGTTGGTCTCGTCGCTGTTGGTCACCGCCACCAGCATGTCGGCGTCGTCGGCGCCGGCCTGGCGCAGCACCGTGGGCAGCGAGCCGCGGCCCTGCACGGTGCGGATATCCAGGCGGTCGCCCAGGTCGCGCAGGCGGTCGCCGTCGGTGTCGACCACGGTGATATCGTTGGCTTCGCTGGCCAGGTGCTCTGCCAGCGTGCCGCCCACTTGCCCTGCGCCGAGGATGATGATCTTCATCCGCTACTCCTAGTCCTTGTGCTTATCCGCGCGAGGCGGCGATCTTGATCAGCTTGGCATAGTAGAAACCGTCGTGGCCGCCTTCCTGGGCCAGCAGTTGGCGGCCGTGGGGCTGGCGCACACCGGCATCGAGCGCCAGGTCCAGTTCGCGGGCGCCAGGGGTGCGAGCGAGGAAGGCATCGATCACGTCGGTGTTTTCCGTCGGCAGGCTCGAACAGGTGGCATAGACCAGCATGCCGCCGACTTCGAGGGTTGGCCACAGCGCATCGAGCAGCTCGCCTTGCAGCGCCGCCAGGGCCGGGATGTCGTCGGCCTGGCGGGTCAGCTTGATGTCCGGGTGGCGGCGGATGACGCCGGTCGCCGAGCACGGCGCATCGAGCAGGATGCGCTGGAACGGCTTGCCGTCCCACCAGCTGGTAGTGTCGCGGGCGTCGCAGGCGATCAGCTGGGCGTCCAGTTTCAGACGATCGAGGTTCTCACGTACTCGCGCCAGACGCTTGGCCTCCAGGTCGATGGCGACCACTTCTCCTAGCCCGGCTTCGGCTTCGAGCAGGTGGCAGGTCTTGCCGCCCGGGGCGCAGCAAGCATCCAGCACGCGTTGGCCGGGCGCCAGTTCCATGAGGTCGGCGGCCAGTTGCGCGGCCTCGTCCTGCACACTGACCCAGCCCTCGGCGAAACCTGGCAGGCCGCGCACGTCGCAGGCCTCGGCCAGCAGAATGCCGTCGCGACTGTACTGGCAAGGGCTGGCGCTGATGCCGGCTTCGGCCAGCAGAGCCAGGTAAGCGTCACGGCTGTGGTGGCGGCGATTGACCCGCAAGATCATCGGCGGATGGGCGTTGTTGGCAGCGCAAATCGCTTCCCACTGCTCCGGCCAGAAGGCCTTGAGCGCCTTTTGCAGCCAGCGCGGGTGAGCGGTGCGCACTACCGGGTCGCGCTCCATGTCGGCGAGCAGTGCCTCGCCTTCGCGTTGGGCGCGACGCAGCACCGCATTGAGCAAGCCCTTGGCCCACGGCTTCTTGAGCTTGTCGGCGCAACCGACGGTTTCGCCGATGGCCGCGTGGGCTGGAATGCGGGTGTAGAACAGTTGGTACAGGCCGACCAGCAGCAAAGCCTGAACGTCGGCATCGGCGGCCTTGAAGGGCTTTTGCAGCAACTGTGCGGCCAGCAGGTCCAGGCGCGGCTGCCAGCGGGCAGTGCCGAAGGCCAGGTCCTGGACCAGGCCACGGTCACGCTCCTCGACCTTGTCCAGTTGCGCTGGCAACGAGCTGTTGAGCGAGGCCTTGCCGCTGAGCACAGCGGCAAGGGCGCGGGCGGCGGCCAGACGTGGGTTCATTGGCCGAGCACCTTGGCGCTTGCGAACTTCTCGCGACGGCTGTTGAACAGGTCGCTGAAGGCCAGGGCCTTGCCGCCTGGCAACTGCAGACGGGTCAGGCTCAGGGCGCCTTCGCCGCAGGCGACCACCAGGCCGTCCTTGCTGGCGGAAAGGATCTCGCCGGGGGTGCCTTTGCCTGTGGACAACTGCGCCGCCAGGACCTTCACGCTCTCGCCGTCCAGGGTGCTGTGGCAAACCGGCCAAGGGTTGAAGGCGCGGATCAGGCGCTCCAGCTCGATGGCTGGACGATTCCAGTCGATGCGGGCTTCGTCCTTGTTCAGCTTGTGTGCGTAGGTGGCCAGGGCGTCGTCCTGAACCTCGCCTTGCAGGCTGCCGTCGGCCAGGCCCGCGATGGCCTGCACCACGGCGCCTGGGCCCATCTGGGCGAGGCGGTCGTGCAGAGTGCCGCCGGTGTCCTCGGCGCTGATCGGGGTGACGACCTTGAGCAGCATGGGGCCGGTGTCCAGGCCAGCTTCCATGCGCATCACGGTCACGCCGCTCTCGGCATCGCCGGCTTCGACGGCACGCTGGATGGGCGCAGCACCGCGCCAGCGCGGCAGCAGAGAGGCGTGGCTGTTGATGCAGCCCAGGCGCGGGATATCCAGCACTACCTGGGGCAGGATCAGGCCGTAGGCGACCACCACCATCAGGTCTGGCTCTAGCGCGGCAAGTTCCGCCTGGGCCTCGGCGTTGCGCAGGGTCTGTGGCTGGAACACCGGGATGCCGTGTTCGACGGCCAGTTGCTTGACCGCAGAGGGCATGAGTTTCTGGCCGCGGCCAGCCGGGCGGTCGGGCTGGGTGTAGACGGCCACCACGTCATAGGGGCTGTCGAGCAGGGCTTTGAGGTGTTCGGCGGCAAACTCTGGGGTGCCTGCGAAGACGATGCGCATGGAGTTCTCGCTTTGAAAAAGAAAAAGGCTTGCCGAAGCAAGCCTTCTGGAAGGTGGGGATCAGGCTTGCTGGCGGTGCTGTTTTTCCAGCTTCTTCTTGATCCGGTCGCGTTTGAGCTGTGACAGATAGTCGACGAACAGCTTGCCGTTGAGGTGGTCGAACTCGTGCTGCACGCACACTGCCAGCAGGCCTTCGCATTCCAGCTCGAACGGCTTGCCGTCGCGGTCCTGGGCCTTGACCCGCACACGCAGAGGGCGGTCGACGTTCTCGTAGAAGCCCGGCACCGACAGGCAGCCTTCCTGATACTGGCCCATGTCGTGGGTCAGCTCTTCGACGCTGGGGTTGATGAAGACGCGCGGTTCGCTGCGGTCTTCGCTGAGGTCCATGACCACGACCTGCTTGTGCACGTTGACCTGGGTGGCGGCCAGGCCGATGCCAGGGGCTTCGTACATGGTTTCAAACATGTCGTCGATCAGCTGACGCAGGGCGTCGTCGAACTCCGTCACCGGTTTGGCGAGGGTGCGCAGGCGCGGGTCCGGGAATTCGAGAATGTTCAAGATGGCCATAAGGTCAGGCAGTCACTGTGCGTTCGGTTGAAAACTGAGCACACATAATAAAGGGAATCGGGGCATTCGGCACCTGGCAAAGCTCGGCTAGGGTGTGAAAGGACGGCATCGGGTCCATTCCATGGACAGCTTGTCAAAGTATTATCAACAAAGTTATCCACAGGTTGTGCCACGTGGATGACCCCTCGCCGATCAAGGATGATCCGCCATGAACATGTCTGTTGTGCCCGCCTGTCCACCTGCCGAACTCGAGGCGCGTTTGCGTTTGCATCGACTGCCCGAGGTAGGCCCGCGACGTTTCCACACCCTGATCGATGCCTTCGGCGATGCCGCTTCGGCGCTCAGTGCCCCGGCCAGCGCCTGGCGCGCATTGGGTTTGCCGGCGGCTTGCGCCGAGGCCCGTCGCAGTGCCGAAGTCCGTGACGGCGCTGGCGTCGCAATGGCTTGGCTAGAGCGTCCGGGCCAGCATTTACTGATGTGGGATTCACCTGCCTACCCCGCTCTGCTCGCCGAAACGGACGCTGCCCCGCCCCTGCTTTTCGTGGCCGGAGACCCCACGTTGCTCGAGCGGCCGCAGTTGGCGGTGGTCGGCAGCCGCCGTGCAACCCCCCCGGCCCTGGACACCGCGAAGGCGTTTTCCAGGTGTCTGGCCCAGGCGGGTTTCACCATCACCAGCGGGTTGGCCCTGGGGGTCGACGGTGCCGCTCATCGGGCGGCGCTGCAGGCAGGTGGGCACACCATTGGCGTGCTCGGCACGGGTCTGCAAAAACTTTATCCACAGCGCCACCGTGACCTGGCTCGGGCCATGATCGAAGGGGGCAGCGCGCTGGTGTCGGAGTTTCCCCTCGATGCCAATCCGCATGCTGCGAATTTTCCGCGACGTAACCGGATCATCAGCGGTCTGTCGCTGGGGGTATTGGTGGTCGAGGCGAGCCTGGCAAGCGGATCGCTGATCACCGCGCGCTTGGCCGCCGAACAAGGCCGGGAGGTGTATGCCATTCCGGGCTCGATCCATCACCCGGGTTCCAAGGGGTGCCACCAGCTGATTCGCGATGGCGCGTTGCTGGTGGAAAGCGTGGAGCAGATCCTCGACAGCCTGCGCGGCTGGCAGAACTTGCCCCCGGCGCCTGTGGAAAAACCCGCCCACCCGTTGCTCGCCTTGCTACATGCCGCGCCCCAGACCAGCGAAGCCCTGGCCCACAGCAGTGGGCAGCCGCTGGCCCAGGTGCTGGCCAGCCTTACCGAGCTGGAGCTCGAAGGCCGGGTCACCAACGAAGCCGGGCGTTGGTTTGCCCGAAGCAGCTAAGTACACTGCGCATCAGGCTTAAATGCGGAGAGACAAAATGGTGAGCAGTTGGCGTGTGCAACAAGCCGCACGTGAGATTCGGGCAGGCGCGGTTATCGCCTATCCGACGGAAGCGGTCTGGGGCCTGGGCTGCGACCCGTGGAACGAGGATGCGGTGTACCGCCTGCTGGCGCTCAAGTCGCGTCCTGTGGACAAGGGGTTGATCCTGGTTGCCGACAACATCCGCCAGTTCGATTTCCTGTTCGAGGATTTCCCCCAAGACTGGATCGACCGCATGGGCAGCACCTGGCCTGGTCCGAACACTTGGCTGGTACCGCACCAGGACCTGTTGCCCGAGTGGGTGACCGGCGAACATGACACCGTGGCCCTGCGGGTCAGCGATCACCCCCTGGTGCGTGAATTGTGCGCGCTGGTCGGGCCGCTGATTTCCACCTCGTGCAACCCAGGCGGACGCCCGGCGGCCAAGAGCCGGCTGCGGGTGGAGCAGTATTTCCATGGCCAATTGGACCTGGTGCTCGGCGGGGCGCTGGGTGGGCGCAAGAATCCGAGCGTGATTCGCAACCTGGTGACGGGTGAGGTCGTTCGGGCCGGCTGACCCAGAGTGGGCTCGGCGATGGGCCGCCACGCGGCCCCTAGGTATTGCAGGACTTTTCTGATTTCCCTCGAGCGGCTGTCCAGCTGGCATTTAGGGAAATACCCTACCCATCCGTCAGCTGCCGTCACCTTCCGGCAGGGAACCCATGCCTCTAGGCTCCAGCCCGTCGCCAAATAACTTGGTGATCGGGTGTGGTAACCCGCCAATTCTGGAGCATTTGCAGCCTATGGCGGCTGTGCGCGGGAGGCTTTTGCCTGCCGGGAGTGCCTCCAGTCCGGTTTACCACTCCGCGTACAGCTGCCACCCAAACCGTGTGGTAACGGACGGGTGTCAGCTCCAACTCTGGAGCAAACGATGAAAAAGCTTGTCCCTGATCCACCTCTACCCAACACCACATCTCGCCCTTTCGGCCGCTGCGACGCCGGCCATCCTCCCCTCTTCTCCACAAACCCCGACATCTCTGCCCACGACGCCCTCGTCCACGTAGCGCTCTACCTGCGCTGCGCCTACGAGACTGGCGTGAAGGCACTCGATCGCCTGCACGAGTCAGGGCGCGGCATGTACTGGTCGAACCTGCACGCGATTGAAATGGCAGAGGGCTTGGTGGAGGCGATGCTCGATGGCATCGAGTCGGCGCCAGCAACTATCAGGACCGCTGGCTAAGCAGAGTGAGCGCTGTGGGAGCGGATTCACCCGCGAAGGCCTGGGTGAATTCACCGCCGCGTTTGCGGGTAAAACCCGCTCCCACAGGTGGCGTGCTGAGTCAAACAGTCGCGTAACGATCTCGGATCAGGGCAGCAGCACAGTCGAGCCAACGGTTCTGCGCGCCGACAGCTCCGTCTGGGCCTTGGCCGCTTCGCTCAGCGGATACCGCTGCTGGATATCCACAACCAGCTTGCCGCTGGTGATCATGCCGAACAGGTCATCGGCCATGGCCTGGGTGTTCTCTGCGTTGTTGGCGTAGTTGCCCAAGGTCGGACGGGTGACGTACAGCGAGCCCTTCTGCGACAGGATCCCAAGGTTCACGCCGGTCACCGCGCCGGAGGCATTGCCGAAACTCACCATCAGCCCGCGCGGGCGCAGGCAGTCCAGCGAGGTCAGCCAGGTATCGGCGCCCACGCCGTCGTAGACCACCGCGCATTTCTTCCCATCGGTCAGTTCCAGCACGCGCTTGGCCACGTCCTCGTGGCTGTAGTCGATGGTCGCCCAGGCGCCCAGGGCCTTGGCGCGCTCGGCTTTCTCGGCCGAGCCGACGGTGCCGATCAGCCTGGCGTCCAGCGCCTTGGCCCACTGGCAGGCCAGCGAGCCGACGCCACCGGCAGCGGCATGGAACAGGATGAAATCGCCCGGTTGCACGGCGTAGGTCTGCTTGAGCAGGTACTGGGTGGTCAGGCCCTTGAGCATCACTGCGGCGGCCTGCTCGAAGCTGATGGCCTCCGGCAACTTGACCAGGTTGGCCTCTGGCAGGGTATGCACTTCACTGTAGGCGCCCAGCGGCCCACCGGCATAAGCCACGCGATCGCCCACCTTCAGGCGGCTGACGCCTTCGCCAACTGCCTCGACCACGCCCGCGGCCTCCGTCCCGAGGCCCGACGGTAGCGCGGGCGGTGCGTACAGGCCGCTGCGAAAATAGGTGTCGATGAAGTTCAGGCCGATCGCGTGGTTGCGTACGCGGACCTGCTGCGGCCCTGGCGGGGTCGGTTCGAACTCGACCAGTTGCAGAACTTCCGGGCCGCCGTGCTGGCTGAACTGGATACGCTTGGCCATCTTACACTCCGTTGTCATGGGGATCGGGAGGGCCTTCTATCGGACGCCTTTGCTTGATCGCCGTCAACTGCGGCGTGGCCGCCGCCGATGGTATGCTAGCCGGCAAATTTTTCCGCTCCTTCCAGGTGACCCGATGACCAGCCGCACCGAGGCCGTGAAAGCCTACCTGCTCGACCTGCAAGACCGCATCTGCTCTGCCCTCGAAAACGAAGACGGCGGCGCCCGCTTCGTCGAGGATGCCTGGGTGCGCGAAGCCGGGGGCGGTGGCCGCACGCGGGTGATCGGCGAAGGCAAGGTGATCGAAAAGGGTGGTGTGAACTTCTCCCACGTGTTCGGCGCCGGCCTGCCGCCATCGGCCAGTGCGCACCGCCCGGAGCTGGCGGGCCGTGGTTTCGAGGCGCTGGGCGTGTCGCTGGTGATCCACCCGCACAACCCGCATGTGCCGACGTCCCATGCCAACGTACGGTTCTTCATCGCCGAGAAGGAAGGCGAAGAGCCGGTCTGGTGGTTCGGCGGCGGTTTCGACCTGACGCCCTACTACGGCAACGAGGAAGACTGCATCCACTGGCACCGGGTCGCCGAGCAGGCCTGCGCGCCGTTCGGGGCTGATGTCTATCCGCGCTACAAGGCCTGGTGCGACCGTTACTTCCACCTCAAGCACCGGGGCGAGCCGCGTGGCATTGGCGGGCTGTTCTTCGACGACCTGAACGAGTGGGACTTCGACACCTGCTTCGCCTTCCTGCGCGCCATCGGCGATGCCTACATCGAGGCCTACCTGCCGATCGTCCAGCGCCGCAAGGCCACGCCTTACACGCCCGAGCAGCGCGAGTTCCAGGAGTTCCGCCGTGGGCGCTATGTGGAGTTCAATCTGGTCTACGACCGCGGCACCTTGTTCGGCCTGCAATCGGGCGGGCGCACCGAGTCGATCCTCATGTCGCTGCCGCCGCAGGTCCGCTGGGGCTACGACTGGAAACCCGCGCCGGGCAGCGAGGAAGCGCGCCTGACCGAGTACTTCCTGCAGGACCGCGACTGGCTCAACCAGTAAGCCTGTGGATAACGAGGAGCTCCCATGGACCAGTACGTCGTTTTCGGTAACCCCATCGGCCACAGCAAGTCGCCGTTGATCCACCGCCTGTTCGCTGACCAGACCGGCCAGGACCTGGAATACAGCACCCTGCTGGCGCCGCTGGATGATTTCAGCGACTGTGCGCGAGGTTTCTTCAAGCAAGGGGCTGGTGCCAATGTCACTGTGCCGTTCAAGGAAGAAGCCTTCCGCCTGTGCGACAGCCTCACGCCACGGGCCCAGCGGGCGGGTGCCGTGAATACCCTGAGCAAGCTGCCTGATGGCACCCTGCAGGGTGACAACACCGATGGCGCGGGCCTGGTGCGGGACCTGACCGTCAATGCCGGGGTGGAACTCACCGGCAAGCGCATTCTGATTCTCGGTGCCGGTGGTGCGGTGCGGGGAGTGTTGCAGCCGATCCTGGCGCATCGTCCGCAATCGCTGGTGATCGCCAACCGCACGGTGGAAAAGGCCGAGCAACTGGCCCGTGAGTTCGATGACCTGGGGCCGGTGGTCGCCAGCGGTTTTGCCTGGTTGCAGGAGCCGGTGGACCTCATCATCAATGCCACCTCGGCGAGCCTGGCCGGCGAGCTGCCGCCGATTGCCGACAGCCTGGTCGAGCCGGGGCGCACGGTCTGCTACGACATGATGTACGGCAAGGAGCCGACGCCGTTCTGTCAGTGGGCCACCCGGCTGGGGGCGGCCAAGGTGCTGGATGGGTTGGGGATGCTGGCCGAGCAGGCTGCCGAGGCGTTCTTCACCTGGCGGGGTGTACGGCCGGACACGGCACCTGTGCTGGATGAGCTGCGCCGGCAGTTGGCGCGGGGCTGACCTTGAGATTTTGGGGCCGCTATGCGGCCCTTTCGCGGCACAAGGCCGCTCAGGGACCGTGCCGCGAAAGGGCCAGGTTCTGAAGCATCACTCCTCGAACCGGATCGGGCACAACGCGGCCCCTTCGAGCTTCTGCAACTCTTCGATCACCTGCGGCCGGGCCCGATGCAACGTCAGGCTCCCGCCACTGCGCTTCAGGCGCCGCGCCTCGCGGTGCAGCATGTCCACCCCTGAATAGTCGATGAAGTTGATCTGCCGTGCGTCGATCACGACCTGCGGCCCTTGGCAGCGTTGCAGGCGCACCTGCAGATAATGCGCGGCGCCGAAGAAGATCGACCCGCCCACTCGCAGCACATCGGTCTCCCCTTCCCGGCTCTGCTGCACCCGAGGGCGCGAGGTACGCTTCAAGTAGAAGAACAGCGACGCCAGCACCCCGGCATAGATCGCCGTCTGCAACTCCAGCAGCAGGGTCGCGGCGGCTGTCAGTGCCATGACCAGGAACTCCGAGCGGCTGACTCGGAACAGTGAACGGATAGCCCGGTGGTCCACCAACCCCCAACAGATGAGCAGGATGCTGCCGGCCATGGCCGGAATCGGCAGGTGTGCGATCAGCCCGGCGCCAGCCACGGCGAACAGGGCCACCCACAATGCCGAGAACACCCCGGCCATTGGCGAGCGGGCACCCGCGTCGTAGCTCAAGCCCGAGCGGGTGAACGAGCCCGATGACAGGTAACCGGAGAACAGTGCGCCGACCATGTTCGACAGGCCCTGGGCGCGGATCTCTTGGTTAGCGTCGATCAACTGCTCAGAACGCGCCGACAATGACCGGGCGATCGACAGGCTGGTCACCAGCCCGAGCATGCCCACCGCCACGGCGCTGGGCAGCAGGCGCAGGATCAGTTCCAGATCCAGCAGTGGTAAGGGACTCACGGGCGGAAGCTGACCCAAGAAGGCGGGCACCCTGGGCACATGGCCAAAGGCGCTCGGCAGTAGCCAGGCGATCACGCTGACCACTACCAGACTTATCAACAGGCTAGGCCAGCGCGGGCGCCAGAGCTTGAGCGACACGCCGATCAGCAGGGTCGCCAGGCCCAGGGCCAGCGACGGCAGGTCGACCTCGCCGACATGATCGATCAGGTCCCGCAGGGTGCGCAGGGCCGTGGCCTGGCTGGGCAGGTCTACGCCCATCAGATTGGGCAATTGGCCCAGGGCAATGACTACGGCGGCGCCGAGGGTGAAGCCGAGCACCACGGAATGGGAGACGAAATTGACCAGCGCCCCGAAACGCAGCATCCCCAGCAGCAGCTGGAACACGCCGCCGAGGAAGGTCAGCAGCAGCACCAGGGTGATGTAATCGTCGCTGCCTGCCATCGCCAGGGGGCTGACGCTGGCGTAGAGCACGATGGAGATGGCCGCGGTCGGGCCGCAGATCAGGTGCCAGGAGGAACCCCATAAGCACGCCACCAGCACGGGCACAATGGCGGCGTACAGGCCGTACTCGGCGGGCAACCCGGCGATCAGGGCATAGGCGATCGATTGCGGAAGGGCGAGGATGGCGCCGCTCAGGCCGACCAGCAGGTCCTGGCGCAGGCTGCGGCCCGATTGACGGGGGAGCCAGGTGAGGAAGGGCAGCAGGTGGGTCAGGCGAGGCATGGGAAATACGAATTCCTGAAGATTTCACCAGCCCTGTGGGAGTGGGTATCGAGGCGTCGAAGCGCCGCGAACACTGGCACAGCGGGTAAGCCCGCTCCCACAGGGGTTATGTGTGGTTGTGCGGATTAAAGTTTAGCTTTTATGACCTCCTGGGCGTTCCCACCCTCTTTGGTGGTCACCCCGGCCAACCAGCCATCGAGCGATTCCGGATGCGCTTTGACCCACGCCTTGGCTGCCTCATCGAAGCTCACCTTCTTATCCACAACCTCGGCCATGATGCTGTTTTCCATCTCCAGACTGAAGCTCAGATTGCCCAGCAGTTTCGCGGCATTCGGGCAGGCTTGTGGATAACCCTTGCGCACCAGGGTGTACACATCGCCGTTGTCGCCGAACCACTGCTCGCCCCCGGTGAGGTAATGCATCTTGAGCTTCACGTTCATCGGGTGCGGCGTCCAGCCGAGGAAGGTGATGAACTGCTTTTTCTGCACGGCCCGATGGACCTGGGCCAGCATTGCCTGCTCACTGGACTCGACCAGCTTCCACTGCCCCAGGTCGAAGGCGTTCTTGTCGATGATCTCTTTGAGCGACAGGTTGGCCGGTGCACCGGAACCAATGCCGTATAGCTTCTTGCCGAAGGCGTCGGCATGTTTTGACAGGTCGGCGAAGTCTTTGACACCGGCCTCCCAGACATAGTCCGGCACCGCGAGGGTGAATTGCGTGCCTTCAAGGTTGCGGGCCAGGCGCTGTACATCGCCGTTGGCCACGAACTTGTCGTGAAAGCCCTGTTGCGCGGGCATCCAGTTGCCCAGGAAGGCGTCTACCTGACCGTCCTTGAGGCCGCCGAAGATGATCGGTACGGCCAGGTTGTCGATTTTCACCTGGTAGCCAAGGCTTTCCAAAAGCAGGCGGGCGACGGCGTTGGTGGAGGCGATGTCGCTCCAGCCGGGGTCGGCCATCTTCACGGTGGTGCATCGGGCATCGCTGTCGGCGTGGGCTGTGATGGCAGTCAGGCCCAGGGCCAGGGCGATCACGGCTGTGGTGTACTTCTTCATGGCGGCCTCTCTACTCAATCCAGGGGTGCGGGCTGTGGATAACGTGCCTTGCGCTCGAGGTCGTCGAGATCGATGTGGTTGCGCATGTACTGTTGGCTGGCATCCACCCAGGGTTGGTGGTCCCAGCTTTTCAGCTTGCCGATGGACAGTGCCTCGGCCACCAGGCGACGGCGTCGCTGGCTCGCCAGCACTTGCTGGCGCAGGGCGGGAATGTCCCAGCGTTGGCGGGCTTGATCGACAAATGCCTGCAGCAGCGCCTGATGGTCCTGGCTGCCGGTGAGGTTCTCCCGCTCGTGCGGGTCGCGGCTCAGGTCATAGAGTAGACACGGGTCGTCCTCGCTGTACACGAACTTGTACGGGCCGCGACGGATCATCATCAATGGGCCGACGGTGCCCTCGGCCATGTATTCGCCGATCACCTCGTCATGCCCGCCCTGCCCTTGCAGATGCCCGACCAGGGAGCGGCCATCCAGATGCAGGGCCGGCTCGACCCCGCCCCCGGCCAGTTCCACCAGGGTAGGCAGTAAATCGCAGGTGGAGACGTTGGCGCTGACCCGCGCCGCGGCAAAGCGTTTGGGGGCATGTATCAGCAGCGGCACCCGGGCCGACATCTCGAACCAGTGCATCTTGTACCAAAGCCCACGCTCGCCAAGCATGTCGCCGTGGTCGCCCGAGAACACGATCAAGGTGTCGTCGGCCAGGTCGCACTCCTCCAAGGTCTGCAGGAGCTTGCCGATGTTGTCGTCGATGTAGCTGCAGGCACCGAAATAGGCGCGACGGGCGTCGCGGATCTTGTACGCGGGCAAGGGCTTGTCCCACAGGTCATAGACCTTGAGCAGGCGTTGGGAGTGCGGGTCCTGGTGTTCTTGGTCGATGGTTTCAAGCGGCATGGGGATATCCACACCTTCGTACAGATCCCAGTAGTGCTTGGGAATCGTGTACGGGTCGTGGGGGTGCGTCATGGAGACGGTCAGGCAGAACGGCCGACCATCGTTCTCGCGGACGTGGTCGTAGAGATACTGGCGGGCCTTGAACACCACTTCTTCGTCGAAATCCAGCTGATTGGTCCGAACGCAAGGCCCGGCCTGCAGCACCGAGGACATGTTGTGATACCAGCTCGGGCGCTGGTCGGGCGCATCCCAGTTCACGGCCCAGCCATAGTCGGCCGGGTAGATATCGCTGGTCAGGCGTTCCTCGTAACCGTGCAGTTGGTCCGGGCCGCAGAAATGCATCTTGCCCGACAGTGCCGTGCGATAGCCCAGGCGGCGCAGGTAGTGGGCGTAGGTGGGGACGTCGGCGGGGAAGTCCGCGGCGTTGTCGTAGGCACCGATGCGGCTGGGCAGCTGGCCGCTGACCAGGGTGAAGCGCGAGGGCGCACACAGCGGGCTGTTGCAGTAGGCGGCGTCGAACACCACGGCCTGCTCGGCCAGGCGGCTCAGATGCGGCATCTGGATGGGAGAGGGGTTGTAGATCGGCAGCATGGGCGCGGCCATCTGGTCGGCCATGATGAACAGGATGTTGGGTCGCTTCATGGGTGCCTTCCATCGTTGAAGGTTATGGGAACCGCTTGCGATCGAGGATGCGACTGTGGATAACATGGGTAAAGCCCACGCCGGGCAATGAGTGGGATTAGCTGAACTTATGTTTGACCACCTTGCTGACGTTTCCCTGGACACCTTGCGGGTCTTCGAGGCCGCCGCCCGGCTGCGGGGCTTTACCGCCGCTGCACTGGAGCTGGGCACTACGCAGCCGGCAGTGAGCCAGCAGGTCAAGCGCCTGGAGGCCCAGTTGGGCACGCGCCTGTTCGACCGGATCTACCGGGGGATCGAGTTGACCGAGGCGGGGCAAGCGCTGTTCGAGCAGATTCATCCAGCGTTGCTGGCCATGAACGACGGCATCGCCCAGGCCAGCGGACGTGGCCAGCGCGAAGTACTGCAGGTGGCTACCGACTTTGCCTTTGCGGCTTTTTGGCTGATGCCACGGTTGCCGCGCTTCCATGAGGCTTATCCACAGGTGGATGTCAGCCTGGTGACCGGTGAGCGTAGCCAGGCCATGCTGCGCCCGGACATCGACGTGGCGGTGCTGTTCGGCGATGGGCGCTTCCATCAGGGCGAGAGCCGCTGGCTGTTCGATGAGGAAGTCTTCCCGGTCTGCAGCCCCAACCTGATTCGTGGCAAACCCGCGTCAGCCGAGGCTTTGCAACGATTGCCCCTGCTTCATCTGAGGGGGAGCAGGCCAGCCGCTGGTTCGATTGGGGCGGGGTGTTTCGTGGGTTTGGACTGCACATCCCGCCGCCTGCAGGGCAACTGCGTTTCGACAACTACACGTTGCTGATCCAGGCGGCGATCGCGGGACAGGGGGTGGCGATCGGATGGCGGCACCTGGTCGATGGCTTGGTGGACCAGGGGTTGTTGTGCCGCCCGCTCGAGGGCAGTTTGCGCTCGGCACGGGGGTATTACGTGGTCCTGCCCCCGCGCAAACGACGGGGGGCGTTGATCGAGCGGTTCGTGGACTGGCTGGAACAGGAGCGTGGCGCGTGAATTCACTGGGGCTCTAGAGCACGAAGTTCACATGCTCGCCTTGATGCAGGTTCAGCTCAAGGGTATCGACCATTCCTGCGGCAATCCGCGCCAATCGCTGCAAGGGCCCGGCCAGTCCGGGCTCCAGCGTTCCATCGAGGTTGCGAAAATGCTCGATGCCCAGGCCAGGCCTGTCTTCAGGGGCATTGATCAGCGTCCAGCGCAGGGCGCTGCGTTGCAGGCCATCGACGATCTGGTCGGCACAGTTGCGCTGCGCTTCGTTATGCCTGGATGGCGTGTCCAGCACGTCAAAATCGCCCACCAGTAACAGCCGGCGTATAGTCGTACGGGAAAGACCTGCCACCAGGGCCTCGGTCATTTGCCGCTGCGCGGGCAAGTCGCCGGGGGCGAGCGCCGAGAGCAAGGCGATCACCGCCGACCCACCGGCCACGCTCTGTTCGGCCTGATGCTTGTCACCTAGCGCACCTCGTTTGAAGTGCAGGCCAGGGCGCGGCGCGTGACGGTTGAGGTCATCGACCACCGCCGTGACTTCATGCTGACGCGACAGCAGCTCGACGATCAGGGCACTGCCCAGGCTGCTTTCGGCACCGAACAGGACCAGTTTGAACACGGGGGTCTCGGCATTTTTCACAGGATCGCTCCCCTTTGCGGGCCAGTGATCGTTTGACCTCATTTGGGAGTAATCGTGCAAAGGATCAAGGGTTATCACGCCCACGTGTACTACGACGCATCGACGATGGAGCAGGCCCGGGCGCTGTGCGAGGAAGCGGCGCGGCTGTTTCCCGTGACCATGGGGCGCATGCACCAGAAACCGGTCGGGCCGCATCCGGACTGGAGCTGCCAGCTGGCTTTCGGGCCGGAGGTGGTGGGGGTGGTATTGCCGTGGCTGGCGCTGTATCGCAAGGGGTTGGTGGTGTTCCTGCACCCGCTGACGGGGGATGAACTGGCGGATCACCGGGATCATGCGATCTGGATGGGAGCTGTCAGGCCGTTGGACCTGTCGATATTCGAATGAATGGAGCCGCTTTGCGGCCCATCGCAGGCTGTCGCCAGCTCCCACGAGTGATTCCGTGGGGCTGGCGTAGCCCTCGCGATATTACCGGCGGGCGCCGCGCACGCCTTCAGCCAGCGCCGAGCACAGGCTCAGCACATCCGCTACCGCCTGGTCGGCACTCTTGGCCTGGGCGATCTTGTCGACCAGCGCCGAACCCACCACCACGCCTTCGGACAGCTTGGCGATCGCCGCGGCCTGCTCCGGTGTGCGGATACCGAAACCAACGCTGATCGGCAGATCGGTGTGGCGGCGCAGGCGGGCGATGGCCTGCTGCACGTGTTCGGTGGTGGCCGAACCGGCGCCGGTCACGCCAGCCACCGAGACGTAGTAGACGAAACCGGAGCTGCGCTCCAGTACCCGTGGCAGGCGGGCGTCGTCGGTGGTCGGCGTGGTCAGGCGGATGAAGTCGATGCCGGCGGCCTGGGCTGGGGTGGCCAGCTCGGCGTCGTGCTCAGGCGGCAGGTCGACGATGATCAGGCCATCGACGCCAGCGTCCTTGGCCTCTGCCACGAAGCGCTCCACGCCAAAGCGGTGGATCGGGTTGTAGTAGCCCATCAGCACGATCGGCGTGGTCTGGTTGCCGACGCGGAACTCGCGGACCATCTGCAAGGTTTTCGCCAGGGTCTGGCCGGCTTCCAGGGCACGCAGGGTCGCCAGCTGGATGGCCACGCCATCGGCCATCGGGTCGGTGAACGGCATGCCCAGCTCGATCACGTCGGCACCGGCTTCAGGCAGGCCCTTGAGGATCGCCAGGGAGGCGTCGTAGCCAGGGTCGCCGGCGGTGATGAAGGTGACCAGCGCGGAGCGGCCTTCGGCCTTCAGCTCGGCGAAGCGGTGTTCAAGACGGCTCATGGCTGTTTCTCCTGGGCGGCCATATGGTTCATCACGGTTTGCATGTCTTTGTCGCCACGGCCGGACAGGCACACGACCATCAGGTGGTCCTTGGGCAGGTTGGGTGCGCGCTTGATCGCCTCGGCCAGGGCGTGGGAGCTCTCCAGGGCCGGGATGATGCCTTCCAGGCGACAGCAGGTGTGGAAGGCGTCGAGCGCTTCGTCGTCGGTGATGCTGACGTATTCGACGCGCTTCACTTCGTGCAGGTAGGCGTGCTCGGGGCCGATGCCGGGGTAGTCCAGGCCGGCAGAGATCGAGTGGGCATCGGTGATCTGGCCGTCCTCGTCCTGCAGCAGGTAAGTGCGGTTGCCGTGCAGCACGCCCGGGACGCCGCCGTTGAGGCTGGCGGCATGCTTGTCGGTGTTCACGCCATGACCACCGGCTTCGACGCCGATGATCTGCACGCTGGCGTCATCGAGGAAATCGTGGAACAGGCCCATGGCGTTGGAGCCACCGCCAACGCAGGCGATCAGGCTGTCAGGCAGGCGGCCTTCCTTCTCGTGCAGTTGGGCGCGGGTTTCCTTGCCGATGATCGACTGGAAGTCGCGGACCATCGCCGGGTACGGGTGGGGGCCGGCCACGGTGCCGATCAGGTAGAAGGTGTCGTCGACGTTGGTGACCCAGTCGCGCAGGGCCTCGTTCATGGCGTCCTTGAGGGTGCCGGTGCCAGCGGTGACCGGAACGATCTCGGCGCCCAGCAGCTTCATGCGGAACACGTTGGCCTGCTGGCGCTCGATGTCGGTGGCACCCATGTAGATCACGCAGGGCAGGCCGAAGCGTGCGGCAACGGTGGCAGTGGCCACGCCGTGCATGCCGGCACCGGTTTCGGCGATCAGGCGTTTCTTGCCCATGCGCTTGGCCAGCAGCACCTGACCGATGCAGTTGTTCACCTTGTGCGCGCCGGTGTGGTTGAGCTCTTCACGTTTGAAGAAGATCTTCGCACCGCCGCAGTGTTCGGTCAGGCGTTCGGCGAAGTACAGCGGGTTGGGCCGGCCGATGTAGTCGCGCTGGAAGTAGGCCAGTTCTTCGAGGAACTTCGGATCGGCCTTGGCCGCTTCGTACTCGCGGGCCAGGTCCAGGACCAGTGGCATCAGGGTTTCGGCCACGTAGCGGCCGCCGAACGAGCCGAACAGGCCGTTGGCATCGGGGCCGGTACGGTATTGGGTCTGGGTCATGGGACGCTCCATAGGCGATGTGATCAGTGAAATCGTGTGGGCTTGTCCGTGGGTGAACGTGTTCCCACAGATCCGGGCGATGCTGAACCTGTGGGAGCGGGTTTACCCATGAACAGGCCTGCATCGGTCGATGGGCCTACTCTAACCACGACATGGCTGGCTGAAAACCGATAAGATTGCGATAACTTGTCAGAAAATCTCACATATCAAATGCGCCAGGATCTCCCTCCCCTCAACGCGTTGCGCGCCTTCGAGGCCACTGCGAGGCTCAACAGCGTCAGCCAGGCCGCCGAGCTTTTGCACGTCACCCATGGTGCTGTCAGTCGTCAGATCAAGGTGCTCGAAGAGCATCTGGGCGTGGCGCTGTTCGTCAAGGACGGGCGAGGCATCAAACTCACAGATGCCGGTGTTCGCCTGCGCGATGCGAGTTTCGATGCATTCGACCGGTTGCGCACGGTCTGCTCGGAACTCAGCCGCGACGTCAACGAGGCGCCGTTCGTGCTGGGGTGCTCCGGCAGTCTGCTGGCGCGCTGGTTCATCCCTCGCCTGGGGCGGCTGAAGGCCGATCTGCCGGAGCTGCGCCTGCACCTGTCCGCGGGTGAAGGCGATCTGGACCCCCGCCGCCCTGGCCTGGATGCCTTGTTGGTATACGCCGAGCCGCCATGGCCTGCGGACATGCAGGTCCATGTGCTGGCGCAGGAACGCATCGGACCAGTGGTGAGCCCTCACTTCGCGGGATTCGAGCGTTTGCGTGAAGCGCCGGCCACGGCCCTGCTCGATGAAGCCCTGCTGCACACCACTTCGCGACCGCAGGCCTGGCCGACCTGGGCCGAGCAGCAAGGATTGGACCCGGCAGCGCTGACGTTCGGCCAGGCCTTCGAGCATCTGTATTACCTGTTGGAGGCGGCGGTTGCCGGTCTGGGCGTGGCCATCGCGCCGCAACCGCTGGTGGCGGATGACCTGCGGGCCGGGCGGCTGAGCGCACCGTGGGGGTTCTCGCCTACCCGCGCGGCATTGGCACTGTGGGTGCCGCGACGCGCCGCGGATGGGCGCGCCGAACAGTTGGCGCAGTGGCTGCACAATGAATTGGAACTGCAGATGGCCTAGTTGCGCTTGCACATCAGCCAGGCGGCCAGCAGGCCAAGGGCACCGATGGCGATGCCTGCGGTGGTCCAGGGGTGTTCCTGGGCGTAATCGCGGGTGGCGATGCCGGTCTGGCGGGTGCGGGCTTTTACTTCTTCATAGGCCTCGCCCATCAGGGTGCGTGACTGCCTGAGCGCGTTTTCGGCGTTGCTGCGGATCGCTTTCATGGATTTCTGCGACTCTTCCGAGGCGTCGTGCTTGAGGTGTTCGAGGGTCTTGAGCAGGCTTTCGATCTCCGCCTCCATGCTTTCCAGCGACGCTTTACGCAGCGAGTTGTAGGCCATGATGACTCTCCTTCGCGGTGGGTTGGGTTGTAAGGGTTGCGACTGTGCAGCGCAGCGAAAGTGCGATCGAACTTTCGTTTGCCGTGCGAGTTCGCAGGTAAAGCGGGCCTGCGCTGCTAGGCTCAAATCTCACACGCCAACCAAGGAGAGCGCTCATGTCCGATCATCGCACCTACAAGAAGATCGAGCTGGTCGGGTCCTCACCCACCAGCATCGAGGACGCGATCAACAATGCCCTGGCCGAAGCCGGCAAGAGCATCAAGCACCTGGAGTGGTTCGAGGTCGTCGATACCCGCGGTCATATCCGCGATAACCAGGCTGCGCACTTCCAGGTCACGCTGAAGGTTGGTTTCCGCATCGCCAATAGCTGAAACGTGCCCAGGCTGGCATCGACCGGCCAGATGGGGTAAAGGTTGCAGGGTGCCATTTCGATAGTGGCACCCTGTCCTTTTTTGATCTGTACAAGGAAAGCGATCGATGAAGAAACTGATTCTGGCGGTGGGATTGATGGCGTTGGCAGGCGGTGCGTTTGCGGCTGGGAAACCGTGCGAAGAGCTCAAGGCCGAAATCGCGGCGAAGCTCGATGCCAAGGGCGTGAAAGGCTACACGCTGGAGATCGTCAACAAGGGCGAGCCGGCCGGCAAGGTGGTCGGCAGTTGTGAGGGCGGCACCAAGGAAATCGTCTATCGACGGGGCTGAGGTGGTGAAAGCTTCGTGGGTGAGCCCGCTCCCCTGACCGCACTGAACCGGTGGGAGCGGGTTTGTCCGCGAAAAGCGCTACTCGGTCTTGAGCGCCTGGGCCATCAGCTCGTACGCGCGTAACCGATCCGCATGCTCGTACAGATCACAGGTGAAGATCAGCTCATCGGCGCCGGTCTGCTCCAGCAGCACTTGCACCTTGGCTCGCACCTTCTGCGCACTGCCGATCATCGCCAGGCCCAGGAAACTGCCCACCGCATCGCGCTCGTGGGGCAGCCACAAGCCGTCCATGCTCGGCACCGGTGGGCGCTGCATCAGGCTCTGGCCACGTATCAGCGCGAGGATGCGCTGGTACACGGACGTGGCCAGGTACTGGGCGTGTTCATCGGTGTCGGCCACGACCATCGGCACACCTAGCATCACGTAGGGTTTTTCGAGCACGGTCGAGGGCTTGAAATGGTCGCGATAGATGCGGATCGCCTCGTGCATGTAGCGCGGGGCGAAGTGCGAGGCGAAGGCATAGGGTAGCCCGCGCATTCCGGCGAGCTGGGCGCTGAACAGGCTGGAACCCAGGAGCCAGATCGGTACCTCGGTGTCATGGCCGGGTACGGCGATGACTTTCTGATCCGGCGTGCGAGGGCCCAGATAGCGCGACAATTCCTCGACATCATCCGGGAAGTCGTCGGCGCTGCCGGAACGCTCGCGACGCAAGGCGCGGGCGGTCATCTGGTCGGAGCCGGGCGCGCGGCCAAGGCCCAAGTCGATACGGCCTGGGTACAGGCTCGCCAAGGTGCCGAACTGCTCGGCGATCACCAGGGGCGCATGGTTGGGGAGCATCACGCCGCCAGAACCGATGCGGATGCGCGAGGTTCCGCCGGCCAGATAGCCGATCAGCACCGAAGTGGCGGAGCTGGCGATGCCGTCCATATTGTGGTGTTCGGCCACCCAGAAGCGGTTGTAGCCCCAGCGCTCGACGTGCTGCGCCAGATCCAGCGAGTTGCGCAGCGACTGCGCCGGCCCGCCGTCGGCGCGCACCGGTACCAGGTCGAGGGTGGAAATCTTCAGGTCACGCAGGTGCGTCATTGGAGCCTCCGCAGAAAGTTGGCCAAGGGCCTTGAGGACTCTGTATGGGCAGTTTCCGAGGTTTCAATGTTGAGCATCAGATTGATCTGAACTTGCTCTGAGTGCCGTCCTCAGAATCCATAGGTACTCATCCCATGACCAGGAGGCAGCATGAAAAAGACAGCATCGGCGATCTGGCAAGGCGGGCTCAAGGACGGCAAGGGCTCACTCTCTACCGAGAGCGGGGCGCTCAAGCAGAATCCCTATGGCTTCAACACCCGTTTCGAAGGCTCGCCAGGGACCAACCCGGAGGAACTGATCGGTGCGGCGCATGCGGGGTGCTTCTCGATGGCCCTGTCGATGATGCTGGGCGAGGCGGGATTGACCGCGCAGCGCATCGACACCATTGCCGAGGTGAGTCTGGACAAACAGCCGGACGGCTTTGCTATCACCGCCGTACACCTGATCCTCAAGGCCAAGGTGCCTGGCGCGAGCGAGGTGCAGTTCCAGGAGATCGCCAACAAGGCCAAGGCCGGCTGCCCGGTGTCCAAGGTGCTCAAAGCCACGATCAGCCTGGACGCGACGTTGGTTGCCTAGGCGCAACGGGGACGGTTTCCTGTAGTCTAAACAGCGTTGGCAGCCCGACTGCCTCTACAGGAGCCGTCCCATGATCCGCGTTGCAACCGCCATGCTGGTTTCCCTGCTGGCTACGACCGCCTTGGCCGCGCCCAAGCCGTGCGAAGAACTCAAAGCCGAGATCGAAGCGAAGATCCAGGCTGCGGGCGTGACGTCCTATACCTTGGAAATCGTGCCCAATGGCGAGGTCCGCGACCAGAACATGATCGTCGGCAGCTGCGATGGGGGTACCAAGAAGATCATCTATCAGAAGAATGACCGTTAGCTTCCAGACACGAGGCTACCGCACAAGGCCGCTCCTACCGGTATGGTGTAGGAGCGGCCTTGTGCCGCGAAGGGCCGCAACGAGGCCCCAAGGCTCACGGAATGCAGAAGACGTTGCTGGGCTCGTCCACCACCACCGTGCGTTCTGCATCGAACAACAGCACCTGCGGCTGCATCACTGGCGCCCGGGCTTCCAGACGGTAGCGTTCGCCGGCCTTGAAGTCGGCATAGCGCACGGTCAGGTAGCAGGTGCGTTCGGTCGGGTCGGTCGAAAAGCCGCCTGAGTACACCTCGTAGTCGAAGCGCACCACCAGCTCGTGCCGGCCAGGCGTGACCTGGAAGTAGCGGCCATCATCGAGCCGCTTGCCGTCCAGGCGGTCGGCCATGATGGTCTTGCCGGGGGTGATGGTGTAGAGATCGACCCAGGCCTGCTTGGGGTCGACGGGCGGCAAGGGGCTGGCGCAGGCCCCTAGCGCACTGAGGGCGATCAGCATCATGGGCTGGCGCATGGCGAAACTCCCGCTTGCGATTCACAAGCTACAAGCATAGCGCCGACACGCCTGCGCTGTCGTGAAAGTCTTGGCCGTTCAGGTGCGCTGGCAGCCTGCTGGTAGGCCTTGGCTCACGAGATTTCGCTGTTGGTCATACAGCTTGATCCAGGGGCGGAACCCGATACTGCCGGCTTGCAGTTGGTAACGCTGGCCAGCGCTGAAATCCTTGAAGGTCAGGTTGAGCTGGCAGTCGCGCCACAAGGGCTCCTCGACCGGGCCGATATTGCTCGGTGCCACGGCGAACTGATAGCGCACGGTCAGCTCATGGTTGCCAGGCTGGACTTCGAAGTAGCGGGTATCGGCCCAGTCGCGCTCGTCTACCTGCAGCGCATGCAGGGACGTGTTGTTGAGGGGGGCCAGGTCGACCCAGGCTTGGTTAGGGTCTGGCGCCGGCAAGGTGGAGCATCCGGACAGCAGCACGAGCGTGCCGGCGATGACAATCATTGAACGCATGGCGAAACGCCCCCCTGGCGAGATAGTCTTGGACCGCACCGGCCGTGAGCGAGATAGACAGCCCTGATGTTTCGACTTTTTCTTTTGCAGCGCTCAAGCCTTGGGCCTCTCGACCGCGTTTTCATCCGTTTGGTTCCCCTCCTGGCCGCCGTCCTGCTGAACGGTTGCAGCAGCCTTGGCTATTACGGGCAATTGGCCGAGGGGCAATGGCAGCTGTTGCGCGCACGCCAGCCGGTGGAGCGCCTGCTTGATGACCCCGCCACCCCTGTCCGGTTACGCCAGCGGCTGACGCACGCCGAGCAGGCCCGGCGGTTCGCCAGCGAGCATCTGGAACTGCCGGACAACCGCAGCTACCGCGTCTATGCCGATCTGGGCCGGCCCTATGTGGTCTGGAACGTGTTCGCCACGCCGGAGCTTTCCTTGCAGCCGGTGACCCATTGCTTCCCGATTGCCGGTTGCGTGGCCTATCGGGGCTACTACCGGCAAGGCGCCGCCCGGGGCGCTGCGGCGTTGTTGCGTCAGCAGGGGCTGGACACCTACATAGGCGGCGTCGAAGCGTATTCGACCCTGGGCTGGTTCGACGATCCGATCCTTTCCTCGATGGTCGGCTGGGGCGACGAGCGCTTGGCCGCAGTGATCTTCCACGAGCTGGCGCACCAGCGTTTCTATGTGCAGGACGACACTGAATTCAACGAGTCTTTTGCCTCCTTCGTCGAGCAGGAGGGATCGCGGCAATGGCGCGTGGCGCGTGGGCTTCCAGCGATTCAGGAGCATGCGCTGCGCCAGCGTGAGCAGTTCATTCAGCTGGTGCTGGACAGCCGGGCGCGGCTTGAGGCGATCTATGCGAGCCCACGCAACGCGGCGGGCAAGCGGGCGGCCAAGCAGGCGGAGTTCGAACGGCTACGCCAGGCCTATCGGCAGGTGCGTGATGAGCAGTGGAAGGGAGACAAGCGCTATGACGCCTGGATGTACGGGCCGATGAACAACGCCAAGCTGTTGCCGTTCGGGCTGTATGACCAGTGGGTGCCGGCGTTTGCGGCGCTGTTTGGGCAAGTGGGCGGCGACTGGACGCTGTTCTATCAGCGGGTCGAGGCCTTGGGGCAGTTGCCGGTCGAACAGCGCAAGGCAGCGCTGGGTCGGCTGGCTGAGAGGCGGTGAAGGGAGGCGGCACAGCCGCCCCATGCGATCAACGGCTGATAAACGCTTGGTGCATCTGCGCCACGGTCTGGAAGTGGAACGCCGGCGCTTCGGCCGTCAGCTCTTCATGGCTGCCGAAGCCATACCCCACCGCCACCGCCTGCAGCCCGTTGCTGCGCGCGCCGATCAGGTCGTGCTTGCGGTCACCGATCATCAGCGTCTGGTCCGGGTCCAGCCCTTCTTCGTCCAGCAGGTGGCGAATCAGCTCGACCTTGTTGGTGCGGGTGCCGTCCAGTTCGCTGCCGTAGATCACCTTGAAGTGATGGTCGAAGGCGAAGTGCCGGGCGATCTCGCGGGCGAACTCCCAGGGCTTCGAGGTGGCGATGTACAGCGTGCGGCCTTGGCTGTTGAGGGCTTCGAGCAGCTCTGGCACGCCGTCGAACACCAGGTTTTCGTACAAGCCGGTGACGCGGAAGCGCTCACGGTAGAAGTTCACCGCCTCCCAGGCCTTGGCTTCGTCGAAGCCATAGAACTGCATGAAGGCCTGCAGCAAGGGTGGGCCGATGAAGTGTTCGAGACGGGTCAGGTCCGGCTCGTCGATGCCTAGCTTGGCCAGGGCGTATTGGATCGAGCGGGTGATACCCAGGCGCGGGTCGGTCAGTGTGCCGTCGAGGTCGAAGAGGATGTTCTGCTGCTGCATGCGATGCGTTCCACTGAAGTCGTTCGTTGACTGCTGCGCGGGTAAACCGGCTCCACAAGTCCTGCGGGAGCGGTTATCCACGACCAGGATCATTCCGGTTGGTCGTAGCCTTCGGCCAGGTGCTGGTCCTTGAGCTTGACGTAGTTGGCGGCGCTGTAGGGGAAGAAGGCGCGCTCCTTGTCGGTCAGCGGACGGGCCTGTTTTGCCGGGCTGCCGACATACAGGTAGCCGCTCTCCAGGCGTTTTCCGGGAGGGACCAGGCTGCCGGCACCGATGATCACCTCGTCTTCCACCACGGCGCCATCCATGATCGTGCAACCCATGCCGACCAGGATGCGATTACCCAGGGTACAGCCATGCAGCATGACTTTGTGACCGATGGTCACATCATCGCCGATCAACAGCGGGAAACCGTCCGGATTGAACGGGCCGGCATGGGTGATGTGCAGTACGCTGCCGTCCTGCACGCTGGTGCGCGCGCCGATGCGGATGTGGTGCATGTCGCCGCGAACGACCGTCAGCGGCCAGACCGAGCTGTCCTCACCGATCTCCACGTCCCCCAGCACCACCGCCGAACGGTCGACGAAAACCCGGGGTCCAACTTTCGGAGTGTGTTGTGCAAAGCGTCGGATGGCCATGATAGCGCCCCTCTTGAATGCCGATAGGCGGGCTGCCTGCTGCGGTCGGCGTCGATTGTAATTAAGATGGTCCCGTGTTTCCTCCTGCCAAGGTATCTAAACCGTGAGTGCGAACAACCCGCTTCTGCAGTCCTACGATCTGCCGCCCTTCTCGGCGATCCGTGCCGAACACGTGCTGCCGGCGATCGAGCAAATCCTGGCCGACAACCGAAAAGCCATTGCCCAGATCCTCGAACAGCAAGGCCAGAACCCCACCTGGGCCGGCCTGGTGCTGGCGATGGACGAACTCAACGACCGCCTGGGCGCCGCCTGGAGCCCGGTCAGCCACCTCAATGCGGTGTGCAACAGCAAAGAGCTGCGCGAGGCCTACGAGTCCTGCCTGCCCGCGCTGAGCGCCTACTCCACCGAACTGGGGCAGAACCGCGCCCTGTTCGAGGCCTATGAAGCCCTGGCCAAGAGCCCGGAAGCCGCAGGCTTCGACGTGGCGCAGAAGACCATCATCGACCATGCCCTGCGTGATTTCCGTCTGTCGGGTATCGACCTGCCGGCCGACAAGCAGCAGCGTTACGCCGAGGTACAAAGCCGCCTCAGCGAGCTGGGCAGCCGCTTCTCCAACCAGTTGTTGGACGCTACCCAGGCCTGGACCAAGCACGTCACCGACGAAGCGCAGCTCGCCGGCCTGACCGACTCGGCCAAGGCGCAGATGGCCGCCGCTGCCCAGGCCAAAGATCTGGACGGCTGGCTGATCACCCTGGAGTTCCCCAGCTACTACGCGGTGATGACCTACGCCAATGACCGCGCCCTGCGCGAAGAGCTCTACGCCGCCTATTGCACCCGCGCCTCCGACCAAGGCCCGAATGCCGGCCAGTTCGACAACGGCCCGGTGATGAGCGAAATCCTCGACCTGCGCCAGGAACTCGCCGAGCTGCTGGGCTACAAGAACTACGCCGAGCTGAGCCTGGCCACCAAAATGGCTGAGTCCAGTGACCAGGTGCTGAGCTTCCTGCGGGACCTGGCCAAGCGCAGTAAACCATTCGCCGCCCAGGATCTGGAGCAGCTCAAGGCCTACGCCGCCGAGCAGGGCTGCCCCGAGCTGTCGAGCTGGGACGCCGGCTACTACGGCGAGAAACTGCGTGAGCAGCGCTACAGCGTCTCCCAGGAGGCCCTGCGCGCCTACTTCCCGATCGACAAGGTCCTCTCGGGCCTGTTCACCATCGTGCAGCGTCTGTACGGCATCGAGATTGCCGAACTCAAGGGCTTCGACACCTGGCACCCGGATGTGCGTCTGTTCGAGATCAAGGAAAACGGCCAGCACGTGGGCCGCTTCTTCTTCGACCTGTACGCCCGCGCCAACAAGCGTGGCGGTGCCTGGATGGACGGCGCCCGTGACCGTCGCCGTACCGCGGCCGGCAGCTTGCAGAGCCCAGTGGCGAACCTGGTGTGCAACTTCACCCCGGCCGCGCCCGGCAAGCCGGCGCTGCTGACCCATGACGAAGTCACCACCTTGTTCCACGAGTTCGGCCATGGCCTGCACCACCTGCTCACCCGTATCGAGCATGCGGGCGTTTCCGGCATCAACGGTGTTGCCTGGGACGCGGTGGAGCTGCCGAGCCAGTTCATGGAGAACTGGTGCTGGGAGCCTGAAGGCCTGGCCTTGATTTCCGGCCACTACGAGACCGGCAAGCCCCTGCCCCAGGACCTGCTGGACAAGATGCTGGCTGCCAAGAACTTCCAGTCGGGCATGATGATGGTGCGCCAGCTGGAGTTCTCGCTGTTCGATTTCGAGCTGCACGCCAACCACGGCGATGGCCGCAGCGTATTGCAGGTGCTCGAGGGCGTGCGCGACGAGGTGTCGGTGATGCGACCGCCTGCCTACAACCGCTTCCCCAACAGCTTCGCCCACATCTTCGCGGGCGGTTACGCAGCCGGTTACTACAGCTACAAATGGGCTGAAGTGCTCTCGGCTGATGCATTCTCGCGTTTTGAGGAAGAAGGTGTGCTCAATGCCGAGACCGGTCGTGCCTTCCGCGAGGCGATCCTGGCCCGTGGCGGTTCCCGTGAGCCGATGGTGCTGTTCGTCGACTTCCGTGGCCGCGAGCCGTCCATCGATGCGCTGCTGCGCCATAGTGGTCTGACCGAGGACGCGGCGGCATGAGCGAGGTTCCAGTGAGCAAAACCAAGAAGCGCTTCATCGCCGGGGCGGTCTGCCCGGCGTGCAGCGAGCCTGACAAGCTGATGATGTGGAACGAAGACGGCGTACCGCACCGCGAGTGCGTGGCCTGTGGGTTCACCGACACCCTGAACGAACAGGGCCTGTCGGTACCTACCGAGCTGGGCACCCGGGTCAATCACCTGGCGCCCAAGGCGGCACCGGCCAAGGTGCAGACCGTGCAGTTCTTCCCCAATCCGAAGCTGAAGAAACCGGCCGAATAAGGCCGTCGCGCCACCGAGCCCTGGCCGGTGGCGCGCCTCTATGAACACAGGTGGTAGTTATGCAGCCACCTGTGTCGCAGCTTGCGTTCCATGCTCGCATTGATCATCAACCGAGCAGGAACCCTCCATGCAAGCCCCCAATCCCCTATTGAACGAAAACCGCTCGCCCATCGATTACGACAGGATCACGCTCGAGCACGTGAAGACGGCCCTCGACAGTGTGGCGCGTGCCTACGAGGCAGGGCTGGCGCAGGTCCTGGACAGTCAGCAGACGCAACCCAGTTGGTATGGCCTGGTGTTGGCGATGGATGAGGTGATCGCTGAGCTACAGGCAGTCATCTTTGCAACCTTGCCACTGACTGGCCGGGGCGAGGCGTGGAGTGCGGCGTTTGGCGAAGGGTACAGCCGCGCGCAGCGCCTGTTCATGGAAAGCCGCCAAAACCAGCCGCTGCATGCCCTCTATGAGCGGCTGGCGGCAAGTGAGCCCAGCCTGGACGTCTATGAACAGGCCACGTTACGCAGGATCTTGTTGGAGTTCCGTTTGGCCGGTGTGCATCTGGATACCCAGCAAAGCGCCACGTTGGCGCAGTTGGAGGATGACATCAACGATCAGATCGGTGGCTTTTATCAGACGCTTGATGAAACGCGTGAACGATCGAGCATTCATATCGAGGACCAGACGCGCCTGGAAGGCATTCCCCAGCGTCTGCGCGATCAGATGGCCCGGCAAGCCAGGGACGCTGGGCTGGAGGGCTGGCAGATCCTCTGCAATGAACGGCACGCCAATATCATTCTCGAGTTCGCCGAGGATCGGAGCCTGCGTGAGGCTGTCTACAAGGCCTATCACAGTCGAGGCGCTCATGCCGATGAGCAGCAGGACAATGGTACTCGCCTGCAACAGCTGGCGCTGTTGCGTGAGCAGAAAGGGCAACTGATCGGAAACGCCAGCTACGCGCAGTTGATGTTGCAGGGCAAGGCCGCAGGTGGCGTCGAGCCTGTGCGTCGGTTGCTCCAGACGCTGGCGCAGCAGCTGCGGCCGGCCATGCTCAAGGCCCGCTCCGGGCTTCAGCAGCTGGCCGTGGAGCACGCTCTGGGTGACGCCCAGCCTTGGGATATCAAGTACCTGCGGGCTCGCAAGCAGGTGATGAGCAGTGAAGCGCTGCGCGGCTACTTCACCCTGGACAAGGCGATACAAGCTTTAGTCGATCTGGCCGGACGGGTCTTCGACCTGAAGCTTGCGCCCTGCTCTACCTCGGCGTGGCATCCCAGCGTGCGCACCTTTACCGTGCAACAAGATGGCGTAGAGATCGGCGTGCTGTACCTGGATGTCCTCACCTATTCGGACAAGCAAGGCGGTGTTCACACCATTGCCGTGCGCCATCGGCGTCGGGATGCGCAGGGACGTGCCCATGGCGCTTCGGCGATGGTCGTCAGCGATGGCGAGCCAGGCCAGGACGCCCAGCCGCCCCTGCTCGATCATCTGGCGCTGCGCAAACTGTTCCACGAGTTCGGCCATGGGCTGCATATCCTGCTGATGCCCACCATCAATCATGTGTTGTCCGATCCGAACCGGGCAGGCTCCGACAGCCAGGAGTTCTTCGGTAAGTTCCTTGAGCGATGGCTGTGGGACGCGCAGTACTTGGCGGACCTCTCCGGTCACTACCAGACCGGTGAATCGCTCACCCTGGAACAGGCTCAATCGGTACTGGCCGACCTGCGCGAGGCGCAGCTGGAGAAGTGTGCCTTCGATGTGAGCATGGCGCTGTTCGATCTGGAGCTGCACAGCACCCCCGGCGATGGCAAGACCGTGCAGGAGCGGCTGTCTGAATGCCGCGACCGCTGCGGCTGCTGGCCGCTGGCGAGCTTCGAGAAGCCGGCACACGCGTTCGACTATCTGGTGGCAGGCTACGAGGCCGGCTATTACAGCTACGTCTGGGGCGAAGCGCATGCCATCGATGTGTTCACCCATTTCGAGCAATGGGGTGTGCTCGACAACAGGGCGGGCAAGCGCTTTCGGGCCGCATTCGCCAACTGGGCCAATGCCAAGCCGATGACCCAGGCTTGCGAGGATTTTCTGGGGCGGCCCATGCGCATCGAGGCGATGCTGGGTTGGTATGGTCTGGACAACGGCGCTGCTGGCTGACGTAAGGCGCTGGAACAGATGAATATCCGGCTGTACTGTATATGGATACAGTAAATGGAGCCTGCGATGTTCTCTCCAGCGCCGCAAAAAGGTCGAGGCACGACCCACAATCCGCTCAATCGCTTTTCGCCCAGCCATTCGACGGTCGAAGACGATGGTTGGTATCAGGACGTGCCGCCGACCCAAGGTACCGAAATCCGGATCGAGACCGCCAAGACCATCATCACCCGCAACACTTCGCCCGACCTGCCCTTCGATCGCTCGATCAATCCCTACCGGGGTTGCGAGCATGGCTGCATCTACTGCTACGCCCGCCCCAGCCATGCCTACTGGGACCTCTCTCCCGGCCTGGACTTCGAGACCAAGCTGATCGCCAAGACCAACGCCGCCGAGGTGCTCGAGCAACAGCTGAGCAAACCGGGCTACGTCTGTGCCCCGATCAACCTGGGCTCCAATACCGACCCCTACCAACCGATCGAACGAGAGCAGCAACTGACCCGGCGCCTGCTGCAGGTGCTGCTGCGCTATCGTCATCCGGTAACCATCGTCACCAAGGGCGCATTGGTGCTGCGCGACCTCGACCTGCTGGCCGAACTCGCCAGCCAGCGCCTGGTGCGAGTCATGATCAGTCTCACGACCCTCGATGACGCGCTCAAGCGCATCCTCGAACCGCGCGCTGCGGCGCCCAAGGCTCGCCTGCGGGCGATCCGCGTGCTGCGCGAGGCCGGGGTACCGGTGGGGGTGCTGTGCTCGCCGATGATTCCGATGGTCAATGACAGCGAACTGGAACACCTGCTGGAGGCGGCGAAGGAAGCGGGCGCCCAGAGCGCGGCCTACATGATGTTGCGCCTGCCATTGGAAGTCGCGCCGCTGTTCGAGCAGTGGCTGCAGGACCAGTACCCGCAGCGCGCTGCCCACGTATTGAGCCTGATCCGCCAGAGCCGCGGGGGTGAGCTTTACGACAGCCGCTTCGGCACGCGCATGCGTGGCGAAGGGGTGTTCGCCGAGTTGCTGGCGCAGCGGTTTCGCAAGGCGGCCAGGCGGCTGGAGTTCGAGGGGCGTGAGGCGCAGGCGCTCGATTGCACGGCTTTTTGCCCGCCGGGCGGGCAGATGGCGTTGTTTTGATGGAGTAGGTAGTCGTTTTTTTCACATCCGTAGGAGCCGGCCTTGGCGGCGAACACCGGCGTAGCCGGTGCCATCCATAACGGTGCCGTCCCCTGCGGTGTTTGGGTAAATTCAACCGTTCGCGTCAGCGCCAGTTGGCGGCCAGCACCGGCTGCAAGGCTTGCGCCTGTGCCGCGTCAAAGCTGCTGGCTGCCACGCCGGGCGGTGCGAACGCCGCCATGGCTTGGACTAGTTGCTCGACATTGCGTTCCGACAGGTGCTGGCCATTACCGGCAACGATGTCGCGCATTCGGGCTGGGTTGCTGGCATACCAGTCATGCACGGTGACCTGCTGCTCGCTGCCGATATGACTGATCAACAGGTCGTCGCCTTGGTGCTGGAACCACAGTTGCTCGGGTAGCACGGGCTTGCCGAAGGTCAGGGTACCCTTGGAGCCCCTGAACGTAACGTCGGTACGGCCTTCGCCGACTTCCACTTTGCTCATTTCTCCCATCACCAACAGGTTGTTATGGCCCTTGCCCAAGGTGATGCTGGCAAAACGGGACGAAGACTCGATGCGGTTGTCGCCGTCGCCGACCACCAGTTTTCGGGCCTGTCCGGTGACCGTGTTGCGACCATTCCCCAGGGTGATTTCGGCGAACGAGCCTGAGCTTTCGACCAGGTTGTCGCCATGGCCTGCCACCAGCTTGTCGACACCGCCCTTGACCCTGTTGTTGCCGTCGCCCAGGGTTACTTCGGCGCGGGAGCCTGTTGCGAACACCTGCTGGTCTTCCTTACCCAGGAGGGTGGCCTTCGCGCCGCTGCCGAGCAACGCCAGGTGACGTCCACCGCTGGCGGTTACCTCGGTGAACGCGTTGCCCAGGTTCACGGCATACTGGTCGTCGGCCAAGGTGAGTTTGTCGAACATCGGCACGGTCAGCAGCATGGGCTCGACCATCAGGTGCAGCACCGCGCTGGCCTCGGTGCCGGCATCTACCTTGATGGTGTAGTTGGCGCTGAGGCCTATCTGCGGGGTGCCGACGAGCGAGGCCTGGGTCGGGTCGAAGTTCATCCAGGCGGGCAGTGGCGAGCCATCCGCCAGGCTGACCTGGTAAACCGGGGTCTGCTCCTTCAGAGGCTGGCTGAACAACCCGCCCAGGGAGCCTGCACTCCAGGTCTGGCCTGCGGCAATTAGTTGGTAGGCCTGGGCCGGCGCGCTCGGCTGGTCATCGAAGCGCTTGCGCCAGTCGTCCTTGCCGCGATTGAGCAGGTCGTTCAGGTCCGGGATGCGATGATCCGGAATGCTGAAGGGCGGCACCCGCACATCGGGAATCTTGATGTCGGGACGCTCGACGCTCGGCGTGAGCCGGTCGGGGATCTCGATGGGCTTGACCCGGTCCGGTAATGACAGTTCGAACCCTGGCAAGCGGATTGGCGGTAGCGCGGGCTGGCCGGTTTCCACCGGCAGGTGGGCGCTGGCGAAGATAAAGTCGTTGGCGTCGATCTGGGCCACTTCGATGGCGTCGAGGTAGACCAGGTTGACCGGCTGGCTGGCGCCACGCAGCACGTTGGTGCTCAGTTCAACCCCGTGGATCTGCGACAGGCCATTGATGGTGCCGCGGTTCTTCTGGACGATATTGAGCTCGTCGAAGCAGGTGACGCCGACCTGACTCAGGTCGATCTTGTCGATGCCATGGCGGAAGCCGCGCAAGGCGTTGCGGTAGTCACTGGCATTGAACTGGTGGCTGATGACGAAGCGGTCCGAGGTGGCGCTGTCGTGGCTGTAGACCTTGCCTGCCAGCGCGGCGACCAATTGCCCGTCGGCACCACTGCTCATGCTCACGCCCTGGGCGCCACCGTTGAGCACCACGGTGCCGGTGACGCTACCGCTGTCCACGTTGGGCTGGCTGCTGCTGACATAGCTGGCCGGGGCGATGAAGCGATCCTGGAACTGGAAGTTCGCGGCGCCGATATTGCCCAGCGACTGTCCGCTCAGCAGGATGTGCTGGCCATTGCCCAGGCCGACCCGGACATCCGCGCCCTGTTGCAGCAGGGCCAGGTCGGCGAAGGTCTTGCTGGTGAAGCCGACCAGGTCGATGACCTCCCCTTTCGCCGCTTCGAAGCGGTGCAGGGTGTTCTGGCCGGCGTCGCGACGGTGGACCACGAAGAAGTCCTTGCCGCTGCCGCCGGTCAAGCTGTTGTTACCCCGGCCACCATCGAGCAGGGCATCGGCGTTGCCGGCCACCAGGGTGTCGTTGCCGTCACCACTGATGAGGTTGTGCACGCTGCTCGGGTTGCGCAGGGTAAGCGCCGCGCCGCCGAGGCTGGCCACGCCAGTGGCCAGGTTGACCTGGACATCGCCGCTGACCGCTGCGGCATTGAGGGTATTGCGTCCGCCCGCTGTGCCGTTGCCGGCATCATCCAGCACTCTGCGGCTGGCCTGGCCCTGCACCGCTTTGAGGTACTCATCGGTGTAGAAGTAGGTGTCGTCCGCGCTGGCCTTGCTGCCATACAGGCGCAGGGCCCAGTTGTTGAGGGTCAGCGGCTGGCCGTTGCTGGCGTCCTTGACCTCGAGGGTCCATGTGCCGGCTGATCGTTCGCCCCAGTCGCGGGTGCTCATGAAACTATACTTGAAGGCCCCGGAGCGCGTGCTGCCCATGTCGGCGTCGCTGGCGCCGGCCATCCCCTGCGGCACCTTGCCGGTGCGGTCGAGCAGGATGCTGCGGGTGCCGTCGGGCGATACCAGGGTGACCGTGAGGTCGCCAAGGCGGCCGACGCTGGCATCCAGGTCGATCTCCACGTGCTCGACGTTAAGCCCGGCATCCATCTGCACCGAGCTGCTCAGGCTGTCGCCACCGACCAGGGTTTTGCCCAAGGCGCCACTGCTGGCGCTGAATACGCTTTCGTCGGCGCCGGTGGTGCGGGTCATCCAGCTTTCGGCCAGGCGCACTGCGGCGCGGGCGTCCACTTCGCCAAAACCGTAGTCGTGGCTGGTGTGCATGCCGCCGCCGTTCCAGTTGCGCGCGCCGTTGTCGTCCCAGCGGGTAGCACTGTCGTTGACCCGGCGGGCCGACAGCGCAAGGATCTGCTGCACATCGCGGTAGCCCAGGTTGGGGTTGGCTTCGAGCATCAGTGCGGCCACGCCGGAGACGATCGGCGCGGCGAAGCTGGTGCCTTGCATGCTGGTGTAGTCGTTGCCGAAGGTCGAGCCGCGCTCGGTCTCCACCAGGCGGCTGGTGGATAGCACGTTGCTGCCAGGGGCCGAAACCAGCAGGCTGGCGCCGGGGTTGGAGAACGGCGTCGAACCGATCTGCAGGGTCGACAGGTCGCCCTGGGCGTTGATCGCGCCCACTTCGATCGAGAAGCGGTTGTTGCTGGTCAGCGAGCCTTGGGCGCTACCGCCGAGGGCGCGCTGGTTGCCGCCTGCGGTGACAATCACTGTGCCAAGGCCGCCGCGACCGTTGTGCGCGGCATAGCGGGCGTTGGCCGCCAGGGCGCTGGCGGTGTCGATGGCGCCGTTCTGCAGGTTGCTGATGGCGAAGTCGTTCTGGAAGCCCCAGCTGTGGTTGGCGACGTCGTAGTTGACCATGTTGCCCAGGCCGGTCAGGTCGTCGCCCTTGTTGGCCAGGTAGAAGCCGCTGAGCTTGGCGTCATAGGCCACGCCCACGCCGCCCTGGTCGTTGTACCCGGCCACCATCACCCCGGCGACCATGGTCGCGTGGTTGGAGGCCAGCTCTGGCAGCACGCCCTTGTCGCGCTGGGTCTTGAGCCAGGCCTGGTCGACGTTGGCGGCGAGGTCCGGGTGCTGGATGTCGAAGATTTCCGGCGCCGTGGCGAACTCGCCACCGGGCTCGAACATGGCGATTCGCACGCCCTTGCCGGTGTAGTCGTGCCACACCGGTAGCACGTTGGTGTCGCTCAGGTACCACTGCTGGGCGGCCAGCGGGTCGTCTGGCATGCCGGCATCGAGCAGGGTCACGCTGGCGCGCATCGGCGCGGTCTGGCCGCTGCCCAGGTCGACCACCGAGGCTGACTTGTTGCCCTGGGCATCGATGATGCCGTACTTGAAGCCCATCATGCCGGTGTAACCGGCCAGCGGGGTGAACAGCACGTCACCTTGGGCGGTGAGGCTGACCGAGCCGCCAGTAGCGTCGCCAATGTTGTCGATGCGTAGGCCACCCTGGCTGGCGAGCAGCAGGTCGTTGGCCAGCAGGCTGCTGGCGGCTATCAGGTGGGTGCGGTTGCGGTCGAAGCGCTGGCCGTCCTTGTCCTGGCGCAGCACGTCGGCCACCGGCATGGCGTTGAGTTGCGACAGGTCCACGGCGGAAATGTCGGAGAAGTTGAGCTTGTGGATGTTGCGCAGTTGCACGGCGCCGTCGCGCCCGGCCACGTTGTCGGCCACCTGGTAGCCGTTGCTGGTGTGGGTGATGCGGTACTCGCCGTACTTGCCGTGCAGGCTGACCAGGTTGGTGCCGGCGCCGCCGTCGATCCGAGCGTTGCCGTGGCCGACCTCGATCACATCGTCACCGGCTCCGCCGTGGATCACATCGTTGCCGCCACCGGCATGGATGATGCTGCCCCCTGCCGAGGCGTAGATCAGGTCGCCGTTGGGCCCGGCGTAGATCACCGCCTTGCCGCTGCCCCCGATCAAGGTGTTATGGCCGCTGCCGCCGACCAGCACATCGTTGCCGGCGCCGCCGATCAGGGTGGCATTGCCTTCCCCGCCCTTGATGAACACACCGGCGCCACCGCCACTGCGGATTACGTCGTCGCCGCGGCCGCCCTGGGCGATGGTCAGCCCAGCCTTGGCCATGTTCAGCTCGACGCCCTGGTCGCCGACGATCAGCACTGTGTCGCGGCCGCCGTTGCCCTGGATGTTCTGTGGGTTGTCGCTGGCGCTGATGACGAAGACATCGTCGCCAGCAGCCCCGACGTACGTATTGCTACCGCCACCGCCGACCAGCCAACTGCCGCTGGCGCTCGCGGAGAGGCGGTCATCGCCGCTGCCGCCGTACAGGTTGTTCACCCCCAGCGCCGTGGCGTCCAGGTGTTCGCCTTGGGTGCTGGTGCTGCTGTAGGCCGTGGTCGTGGCGCCGTCGCTGCTGGAGGTCACGCGCAGGCCATTGCCTTGGCGGGTGGTGGTGCTGCTCACCGGGTCGCCGAGGAAGTCCACCGCCAGCGCTTCGCGGGTATTGCCGCCAATGACGAACGAACCCCGGGCCAGCACGCGGCTGCCATCGCGGGTCTCGCCAGGTGTGCCGGCGGCGCGCACGTTGATCTGGGTGATGCCTAGCTCGGTCAGGGTCTTCAGTTCGCCGCCGTCGACGCGGGCGTCATGGCTGGCATCTACCCAGACGCGCAGCTGGTTCCAGATCGGGTCGCGGGCATCGATGATGCCATCGCCGTTGCCATCCTCGCTGGCCAGCGCGGCGAAGCCGTCCTTGAAGCGGGCCTCGCCCGCCGCGCCGTTCACCCCGGCCTTGCCCTTGTAGTACTCGGAGAACATCTGGCTGACGTCCTTGACCTGGCCGCTGCCGTCGTCGATCACCAGCATGCCGGTCTTGCGGTCGGCCCAGGCACTGCGCTTGAGGGTGCCGCTGTGGTCGGTGTCGAACAGCACGGCGTCGCTCAGGTCGGTCATGCGCACGCCTTCGCCGCCCAGGTCGAGCAGCAGTGGGTCGACGTAGGTGTTGCGGGTGGTCATGGCCGACAGGCCGTTGAGGGTCACCGCGTTGCGCAGGCTGAAATCGAAGCCGCTGGTGCTTGGCTGGTCGAGGTAGAACTTCGACAGGTGGCTGTTGGGACGGACGTTCGGGTCCAGTTGCATTTCGCCAGGGCGGATACCGCCAGAGGTCAGGCTGGCCATTTGCGTAGAGGCGAAGTCGGTCTTGTTGAGAATGCCGCCGAGAGCGAACACATTGTGGGTCGCGGCGTTCTGCACATAGCCGTTGCTCACGTCCTGGCGTGCCTGATCCTCGCCCTGGACGCGCTGTTGCGGCTTGGGCGAGGCGTCGATGTGGATCTGGATCGACTGGTTGGCGTCAGGCTGGGTGGGAGTGTCTTCGCCGGCGCCGAACCACTGGAAGACTTTATAGCGATTATCGGCGGCGTAGCGCTCCAGCTCTCGGGCGTACTTCCAGGTGGGAAGCATGTCCAACTCCGTGAAACTGGACAGAAACCGGCTGAGGCCTGCGGCATTCTGCATGACGGCAATGGTGATGTTTTTCGCATACTCCGTGCCCTCGCCTGGAATTTGCACGAAGTCGCGGCCTAGGCCGAATGCTTTAATGGGGAGTAGGTCAGCTATGGTACCGGCCCAGTTCCAGTCTTTGAGTTTCAGGCTGTGAACTGCCGATTGGACGTCAGCCTGAATGATCTGATTGACCTCGGGAAATCCGCGCTCTTTGATAATGTGTGCGGCTACATCAATTGCCAATTGATCGGATGCTTTTTGGAAGTCGGCATCTGTCAGTGGCCGACCGTTGGTCGCGGCAGCAAAGGCCATGGAACCACGTACCATCTCATTGAGCATGGAGCCATCATTAGAATTTATCTGACTCGCGGTTTTCAGCCAATTGGCGGCGATTGTAAAATCCTGTTTAAGTTGCAGGTCACTCGTGGCTGCCTTCGCCTGATCGACAATTGACTTCAGGTAGAGGTACATGGCGGGAAAATTACCCATATCCCTTAGGCGTTGTACCTCGGCCAACTGGCTCGCGGAAAGATTGATTGCGCTCATGCTCAGTCCTTATGTATGAGGATGCGTTCCACGAAAACTCGAACGAATTCGTCGATTTCCTTGAAATTGGAAAACCTTTCATCGTACTGGTACATAATCAATACGCCGTTCTGCATTCGATGCGCTAGCCATGTATAGCCCCGCTTTCGAACTATTACCCTTGATTTGTCACTGCCGTTGAAGACGTAGTTATCTTCGTTGGCGATGTTATATACATCGTAATCTTTATCGCTTCTGTGATAACTGTTGCTGTCAATCAGCGCATTGAAATCGTACCGCTCGGTCACGTAATAGAGCCGCACATCAATAATTTCCCCTTTCCATCCAGAGCCCACCGGCTGCCCCTGTGGATAGCTCAGCTGGATAGGAATTATGAGCCCGCTGATATACGAGATCGTGCGGCACTCAGCATCGCTCAAATTTAATCTGTAGACAGCCTCTGATCGCGAATCGTGTAGCGCGCAGCCCAAGCTGGCCTGGCTGCAAATAAGCGTTAGAAGAAACAGTGGCAGACGACTGATCATTTTGCAGGCTCTGGTGGTTGATATATGCCGTTGATGTGCAGTTGGGCAATTTAGTGATCCTGTACAGCAGGACTTCCGTCGCCTATCAATAAGCTTTCAAGGAATCTCAATACGTTGGCATCCTGCGTTTTGAAATCTGAGCATTCGCTTGAGTACTGATAACTGACGGCGTATTCATGGAAACGCCGATACGCTATTCGATTGTGTTCGTTTACTTTGACCTGCACCGTATTTCCGTCGGAGCCTGTAAATCGGTCAGGGCCAATCCCATCAAGTGCTTTCAACGGTCTATCGTCGGAGTCGGCCTGTACAATTCTCACCCTGACATCGGGGTGACCCACGATTTCTGGTGCTTCCCACGCCAAGGAAGAGTTTGTGGTCATTGCGATTCACGGGCGTCTGCAGCGTTCGCTGCGTCGGTATTGTTCATTTTCGTCGTTACGCTGCAGCGCCCGCGAAGAGCGGGCATCACTCTCCAGTGCCCATGCGGATTCCACGGATTGAAACAGGAAACTCACTAACGTGGCTGACAGTTGCTTCATCAACTTCATGTTGTTCACTCCTTTTCGATGTCATTACCGTTCCCGCAAACTCTCTTGCGCATGCTGTTGCAACGGACTCAGGAAGTAATCAATAACCGTCCGCTGATCGGTCTTGATCTCGGCGCTCACCGCCATGCCTGGCGTCAGCGCCACGGCCTGGCCGTTGACCTGCAGGTGGTCGCCGGCCAGGCGGATGCGGCTGCTGTACACCAGCCCGCGGCGTTCGTCCTCGATGGCGTCGCGCGACACGCTCAGCACTTCGCCCTGCACCGTGCCGTAGCGGGTGTAGGTGAAGGTCTCGACCTTGACCGTCACGGCTTGGCCGACCTGGACGAAGCCGACGTCCTTGTTCTCCAGCAGCGCCTCGACTTCCACTGGCTGGTCAGCGGGCACGATGACCATCAAGGCCTGGGCCGGAGTGACCACGCCACCGACGGTGTGCACCGCCAATTGCTGGACGGTGCCGTCGACCGGGGCCAGCAGTTGCGTGCGAGCCTCCTGGTAGCGCGCCTTGGCCAGTTCCTGGCGCAGGCGGGCGACCTTCTGCCCTGCGGTCTGCTGCAGGTCGAGCAGGCTGCGCCGGGCCTGGGCCACCACGCCTTCGCGGCGGCGGAGGGCCTCCGACTGCGCGGCGGTCGATTGCAGCACGCTGGCTTGCTGCACCTGCAGCTGGCGCTCCAGGTCGAGCCGGGCCTGTTCCTTGTCGAGGTACTCGTGGCGGGCCACGTACTGCTGCTCCAGCAGGCTCTGGTAGTCCTGGGCCAGTTGCGTGGCGATGGGCAGGGTCTTGCGCAGGCTCGCCACCTGCACCTGGGCGGCCTGGATCTCGGCACCGCGCTGCTGGATCTCGGCATCGACCTGCTCGAGGCTGTTGCGGTATTCCTGGTACTGCCCCTGCAGCCAGCATTCGGCATCCTGCACCTGCTGCGCGTCGGCCTGCTCGATGTCGCCTTGCAACTCGTGCGGTGGCTGGCTGCTGGCGATGGCCTGGAGCATCGCGCTGCTGCGCGCCACATCGATGCGCGCGGCGAGCAGTTCGCTTTCGCTGCGGCGCACCTCGGCGTCGGCGGTGGTCGGGTCGAGCTCGAGCAACAGCTCGCCGGCCTTCACTCGTTGGCCATCGCTGACGCGGATCGCCTTGACCACCGCCGTCTCGCTGGGCTGTACCAGTTTGCTGCGCCCGCTCGGCACCACCTTGCCCGTGGCCACTGCGACCACGTCGATATGACCGAGGCAGGCCCACAGCAGGGCCAGGGCGGCAAAGCCCATGATGCTCCAGACGAACACCCGCGGCGCCGGATGTGGTGGACGCTCTTGCAAGGCCAGGGCGGCGGGCAGGAACTCGATTTCGTGGGCGGCACGCGCAGGCGCGTCAAGCGCCTTGCGTTGGCGCCAGGCATGCTGCCAGGCCTTGCGGTAGCGCTGCCAGAGGCTGGAATGGGCGGACATGGCCTCTCCTTGGTATGAGGTGGTGAGAGGATCAGCCCTGTTGCAGGCGGTGCAGCCTGGCGTAGTGCCCGGCCTGGTGCGCGAGCAGTTCGGCGTGGCTGCCTTGTTCGACGATCTGGCCCCGGTCCACCACGACGATGCGGTTGGCATCGCGCACGGCAGATAGCCGGTGGGCGATGATGATCACCGTGCGGCCTTGGCAGATCGAACGCATGTTCTGCTGGATGATGCGTTCGGACTCGTAGTCCAGCGCGCTGGTGGCTTCGTCGAAGATCAGGATGCGTGGGTCGCCGATCAGCGCGCGGGCTATGGCGATGCGCTGGCGTTGTCCACCCGAGAGCGAGGCGCCGTGCTCGCCCACCATGGTGTCGTAGCCTTCGGCGAGCTCAAGGATGAAGTCGTGGGCACCGGCCAGGCGCGCGGCCTGCATGACCGTCTCCAGCGGGGTGCCGGGGTCAGCCAGGGCGATGTTCTCGCGGATGCTGCGGTTGAACAGCAGGTTATCCTGCTGCACCACGCCGATCTGCCGGCGCAGCGAGGAGGCATCGGCCAGGGCCAGGTCCATGCCGTCGACTAGTACCCGCCCGCGCTCGGGCACGTAGAGCCGCTGCAGCAAGCGGGTCAGGGTGCTTTTGCCGGAACCTGAGCGCCCGACCACGCCGATCACTTCGCCGGGCTCGATGCACAAGTTGACCCCGCGCAGGATTTCCGAGCCATCGGCGCGATAGCGAAAACGCACCTGATCGAACTCGATACGGCCTCGCAGGGGCGGCAAGGCGCTGCGTGCCGAACTGCCAAGCTCGGTGCGGGTGTTGAGGATGTCGCCCAGGCGCTGCACCGACACGCCGGTCTGCTGGAAGCTGGTCCACAGCTGGGCCAGGCGCATGATCGGCTGGGCCACGCGCCCGGCCAGCATGTTGAAGGCGATCAGCTCGCCGACCGTGAGCTGGCCATCGATCACCAGGCGCGCGCCGAGCCAGAGGGTGGCGACAGTCACCAGCTTGCCGATCAGGCCGACGCTTTCGTTGGCCAGGGTCGACAGGGTCTGGGTCTTGAAGCCGGCGGCGACGTAGGCCGCCAGCTGGTTGTCCCAACGCCGCAGGACCTGCGGCTCGACGGCCATCGACTTGAGGGTGTCGATGCCGTTGACCGTCTCGACCAGGAACGCCTGGTTCTCGGCCCCACGGTTGAAGCTGTCCTGCAGGCGCTGGCGCAGCACCGGGGTAATCAGCAGCGACACCAGCGCGTACAGCGGCAGCGAAGCCACCACCACGAGGGTCAGCCAGCCGCTGTAATAGAACATCACGGCGATGAACACCACCGAAAACAGCACATCCATCACCAGGGTGATGGCGTTGCCGGTGAGGAAGTTGCGGATGTTCTCTAGTTCGCGCACCCGCGCCACCGAATCGCCGACCCGGCGTGCCTGGAAGTAGGCCAGCGGCAGGTGGATCAGGTGATGGAACAGCCGTGAGCCGAGCTCGACGTCGATACGGCTGGCGGTGTGGGCGAAGACGAAGCTGCGCAGGCCGCTCAGGGCCGACTCGAACAGCATGATGCCCAACAGGCCGATGGCGATTACATCCAGGGTAGTCAGGCCGTGGTGCACCAGGACCTTGTCCATCACCACCTGGAAGAACAACGGCGTGAGCAGGGCGAAGATCTGCAGCACGAAGGACACCAGGGTCACTTCGCCGAGCAGTTTGCGGTGCTTGACGATGGCCGGGATGAACCAAGTGAAGTCGAAGCGCGAGGATTCGCCGGGGGCCAGTGCTTCGCTGCGCACCAGCAACAACTCGCCGCTCCAGCGTTGCTCGAGGGTGGCCAGGTCGATCACCTCGGGTCGCTCGTCACGCGGATCCTGGATCAGCACCCTGCCCTGGTCCATGCGGGCGATGATGAAGAAGCCGCCCTCACGGTCGGCGGCAATTGCCGGCAGTGGCGTCTGCGCCAGGCGCTCGGGGCGGGTCTCGACGCGTTTGGCCTTGAGGCCGAGCTTGCGCGACGCCAGCAGCAGTTGCGGGGCGGCGAAGGCTTGCTGGCCATCGGTGAATTCGTGGGCCAGCTGTTCGCCGGAGGCTGCCACATTGTGGAAACGGGCCAGGATCAGCAGGCAGATCAGCCCGGTGTCTGGGCTATCTGGTTGGTGTTCACTCATAACGCATCCATGCAGGTCGTAACGACCTAATAAGGCTAACTATTTCAATGGGTTAACTTGGCTTGCAAAAGGCGGCACCCATCTCGCTGGCATAGAATGATTAATATTCATCCAATCATTTAATGTTGGGCAGGCTACCTGGCCTCGGGGGCAGAAAGTCGCGGTCAGGGTCGTAGTCGCGGCTCAGGTAGTGGGACAACTCGAGCAGGTCCTGGGAGGCCAGGCTGCCGACGGCCTGCTTGAGCTTCAGTGAATCGATGATGTAATCGTAACGAGCATCGTTGTATTCACGGACAGCGCGGTACAGCTGGCGCTCGGCATTGAGCACATCCGCGGTGTTGCGTGATCCCAGTGCACGGCCTGCATGGGTACCCTGCAACGCTGCCTGGCTGGAGTGGATGCTTTGCCGACGAGCCTGGACCTGTTCCACGCCGGCATGTATGGCGCGGTGCAGACTTCGGGTTTGCAACGTCACTGCGCGGCGACGGTCTTCATACTCGTCTTCGCGCTGGGCCAGGCGTTGGTTGGCTTCACGCACCTGCGAACTGTGCAGGCCGCCGGCATACAGCGGGACCTTGAGCTCCAGGGCCAGGGAGCTTTGGCTGACCCTGTCGCGATAGCCGCCATGCGCGGAATTGGCAGTGGTGCTATAGCCGAAACGGTCATTGTCTCCCTTGCGATAGGACGCCACGGCGTCGAGCGTTGGCGCATGGCCTGCCTTGCGCTGCCGGTTGGTGTGCTCGGCTGCGTCCCTGGCGTGCTCGCTGGCCAACAATGAAAGATTGCCTTGCAGGGCCAGGGAAACCCATGTGTCGGCTTGCGCGGGTACCGGTGTGCGTATTGTCAACTGGTGGGTAACGCCAGCAATCTGGGTATATTTCTGGCGGGTGAGGCGGTGGAGCACTTCGAAAGTGTCTTCGACCTTGCGTTGCAACCGCTTACGGTTGGCGCTGGCAATGTCATGGGCGGCCTGTGCATCCAGCACATCCGTGATGCTGGACGCGCCATTGGCCAACCGTTCCCGAGCCTGCTGCTGTTGGCGCCTGAGTGCTGCTTCTTCAGCCTTGGCGGCGGCCAGGGCATCGCGTGCGCGCAAGGTATCGAAATAAGCCTCGGCGGTCTGCAGTATCAGCGCCTGCTCTTTTTCGGCCAGTTGCAGTGCAGCCTGGGCTGTGCCGGCCTCGGCGGCCTTGAGTGCGTGCCAACGGTCCAGGCGGAACAGGGGCTGGGTGAGGCTGGCCTGGTGGAGAGTGCCGCTGCGTATGCGATCACCGTTGGTCTCGTCGGTTTGCAGGCGACTGCCCTCGATACTGATGCCGGCATCGAGGGTCGGTAGCAGTCCGGCCATGGCTTGGGGGATTCGCTCTTGCAGCGCTTGGTATTCGTGGCGAGCGGCGCTGAGTTGGGCATCGTGTTCGACTGCAAAGCGATAGACATCCAGCAGTTCGGCGCGTTGTGCCTGGGCGAGTAGGGGATGGCAGAAAATCAGGCAGCTCAGGAGCGTGAGGTGGCGACGGGGCATGGACGGTCCGTGTCTTCGCAGTTAAGAACGGAGCGAATCCTACTATCGGCAAATACTGGCGATATATGGGATGAAGGGTGTGTGTTTCGTAGGAAAGCGCGCCCGGCAACGTAAGGGTGTGGCGCGACGGTTGCAGGCGCTCAAGGCCTCTATTCAGGGGTATACAGGGCGAAAGGTTCAATCCAACTAATGTGATGCATTATTTTCACTCATAGATCTTGGCGATTGATGTTTTTTTGCTATTATCAAAATCCTTTCTGGAAACCTAGAACGCCCGTTCTAGAGCCTCCGAATTCAGTTTCAGTTAAGTTTTCTCCCGTAGCGTAAGTCGACAAGAGATTGTGATTTATCGCCTGTGCGTGTCATCTAACGCCCTGCATAGCCAGAATCTTTCCCCGGTAAAATGGACCTTACCTACAACCGCCAAGAGGATGAATCATGCCCGTCAAGGACCCAAACAAGGTCGTCCCGGCTGCACCTGCCGAAAGCGCCGATGCCGCCCTGAAGCATATCGTCGACGGCTTCCTGCGTTTTCACCATGACGTCTTTCCCGAACAGCAAGAGCTGTTCAAGAAACTCGCCACCGCGCAAAAGCCACGCGCCATGTTCATCACTTGTGCCGACTCACGCATCGTTCCGGAGCTGATCACCCAGAGCTCGCCGGGCGATCTGTTCGTGACTCGCAACGTCGGCAACGTCGTTCCGCCCTATGGGCAGATGAACGGGGGTGTCTCCACTGCCATCGAATACGCCGTGATGGCGCTGGGCGTGCACCACATCATCGTTTGCGGTCACTCCGACTGCGGCGCCATGCGCGCGGTGCTCAACCCCAACTCGCTGGAGAAGATGCCCACGGTCAAGGCCTGGCTGCGCCATGCCGAAGTGGCCCGCACCGTAGTCGAGGACAACTGCTCCTGCGGCAGCGAGCACGAAAGCATGCAGGTGCTGACCAAGGAAAACGTCATCGCCCAGTTGCACCACCTGCGTACCCATCCTTCGGTCGCCTCGCGCCTGGCAGCCGGCCAGCTGTTCATCCATGGCTGGGTCTACGACATCGAGACCAGCCGGATCGAAGCCTACGACGCTGCGACCGACAGCTTCCTGCCGCTCACTGCCGGTGAGCCAATTCCCTGCGCTACGCCGAGAGGTCGCTACTAAGCGATCCGAACACCTGCATTGTTCTTGATGGCCGGTCGCACCCCAGCGGGGTGTGGCCTGGCTGTCGGCTGCCTTGAATTTCCCTGACTGCCCTGCCGGCTTGCTGGCGGCCCGCGCCTGCGCGCGTGTCAGGGTTCCCCGTGCCTGCGGCCTTGGATTGGCCGCCAAACTTGAGAAAGGAGCTTCATGGTGAACAAGACACAGATCAAAGCGGCGATGCCGCGAGAGTTGTTGGCCTCAGTGGTTGTCTTCCTGGTGGCGCTGCCCCTGTGCATGGGTATCGCGATCGCCTCGGGCATGCCGCCGGCCAAGGGTCTGATCACAGGCATCATCGGCGGTATCGTCGTGGGCTTTCTGGCCGGCTCGCCCTTGCAGGTCAGTGGTCCTGCCGCGGGCCTGGCGGTGTTGGTGTTCGAACTGGTGCGTCAGCATGGCATGGCCATGCTGGGGCCGATTTTGTTGCTGGCGGGGTTGTTGCAGTTGCTGGCAGGACGCCTACGCCTGGGCTGCTGGTTCCGGGTCACAGCGCCTGCGGTGGTGTATGGGATGCTCGCGGGGATCGGCGTGCTGATCGTGCTGTCCCAGGTGCACGTGATGTTCGACAGTGCGCCACAGCCCTCGGGTGTGGATAACCTGCTGGGCTTCCCGGCGACCCTGGCCTCGGCGCTGCCCCTGGAGCGCGCGGGCAATGGCTGGCAGGCCGGCGTCCTGGGCCTGGGCACCATTGCCTTGATGTGGGCATGGGAGCGTTGGCGACCTCAGCGCTTGCGCTTTGTGCCTGGCGCGCTGTTGGGTGTGGCGGCGATGACCGCTGTCAGCCTGTGGCTGGCCTTGCCGGTAAACCGGGTGCAGGTGCCAGCGGATTTATCCGAAGCCATCGACTGGCTGCGCCCGGATGATCTGCTCAAGCTGGCCGACCCTGCCCTGCTGGTCGCAGCCTTCGCCCTGGCCTTCATCGCCAGTGCCGAAACCCTGCTTTCGGCCGCCGCGGTGGACCGCATGCACAGCGGTCAGCGCTCGGACTTCGATCGGGAGTTGTCGGCGCAGGGCTTGGGCAACATGCTGTGCGGTGTGCTCGGGGCGCTGCCGATGACCGGCGTGATCGTGCGCAGCTCGGCCAACGTCCAGGCCGGTGCGCAGACGCGATGGTCGGCGATTTTCCATGGCTTGTGGCTGCTGGCTTTCGTGGTGGCACTCAGTAGCGTGCTGCAGCAGATCCCGGTCGCCAGCCTGGCCGGTGTGCTGGTGTACACCGGTATCAAGCTGGTGGACTTCAAGGCCTTCCGGGGACTGGGCCGCTATGGCCGCATGCCCATGTTCACCTATGTTGCGACGGCGCTGGCGATCATCGTCACCGATCTGCTGACCGGCGTATTGCTGGGCTTTGCCCTGACCCTGCTCAAGCTGGCGCTCAAGGCGGCGCGGCTGAAGATCGGGCTGGTCACCCTTGCGAAGGCGGGGCACATGGAATTGCGTCTGAGCGGCGCGGCGACCTTCCTCAAGGTCCCGGCGCTGACCCAGGTGCTGGAGAGCGTTCCGGAAGGGACCACGCTGCATGTGCCGTTGGGCAACCTGAGCTATATCGACCACTCCTGCCTCGAACTGCTGGAGGACTGGGGGCGCAGCAACGCGGCCAAGGGCTCGCGGCTGTTGATCGAGCAGCGACGGCTCAAGCGGCGTATCGAGGGGCGGTTGCGTACGACGGCGGGTCTTGGGGCCTGAGGCAAGAGGGGCCGCTTGGCGGCCCATTCGCGGGTGGTTGATCACACCGGTTGGCCGAGCTCCACGCCCAATTGGCGGGACAGGCACGGCCAGCGTTTCCAAGCCGCGCCGGTTTCAGGGCTGCAGAGTTTTTCCCGGTAGGCTTCCACCGATTCCACGGCGAAACTCTCGTCATTGAGCATTTCGTCCACCGAATGGTGCACCACCTCATCCAGCTGGTTGGCGAAGGTTTCGCCGATCAATTGATGGGCGATCAGGTTGGCCACGGTGGTGTCCACCGGAATCAGCGGCTGCTGGAAATGGCGGATGTACAGGTCATTGACCTCTTCGACCAGGCGATGGGCCAGGTAGGCTTCGTCCAGCAGGCAGTCCAGGCCGACGTGGCCTTGCATGACGCTGGGTGGTTGCAGGAAATAGGCCTCGGCGATTTTCAGCACCGGCTTGATCTGCGACTCGATCCCGGCTTCGCGGGCCACTTCATGAGCGGCCTCCAGCAGTTCTGGAACCTGGGCGATGTAGGCGCTGACGAAGCGCGCCAAAGTACCCTGGGCATCCTGCTCGGGCAGTTGGATCAAGGGATGCAGGTGCGGCAGTTGTTGTTCGAGGCGCTGTTTCAATTGGCCGGTCTGGCCCTCGTGGTGGTGGGCGTGGGTGATCTGCTCGCGGACAGCAGCGATGTTCATGACAACTCCAGGGACAAGGCGTTACAAACGGAAGACACTAAGTTAGCTTGCTTACGAGAATGCCTAAGACGCTTTTGTTATAACCCCGAGACACGTTTGTTCGAGCGGCTATATCAATGTGCCATCATTTTGCTCCGACCCATTAAGCCCAAGGCTTTCAAGCGATTACGTCGAGGCGTGAAGTTGTTTTCATGGCCTTCGTTGCGTGCCGTTGGTCGCTGTCTATACTCGGGTTGAACGTGATTCGTTGATGAGGCCCGACTGCCATTTGCAGGGGCTCGGTCGTCGAAGCCAGGCAGTCTTGGCCGCCATCCCCTCCTTAGCCGTACGGTCGTCCACGCCTCCGGGACAACAAGAACGATAAGGGGAACCCGCAATGATGCGACATCCACATGTCTGGATGGGCCTCCTGCTGTGGTTGGTGTTTGGCCAGGCACACGCCGCCTGGACCGTGAACATGGCACCGGGGGCGACGGAAGTCTCCAACGCCGTGTTCGACCTGCACATGACCATTTTCTGGATCTGCGTGGTCATCGGCATCGTGGTGTTCGGCGCGATGTTCTGGTCGATGGTCATCCACCGCCGTTCCACCGGCCAGGAGCCTGCGCACTTCCACGAGCACACCTGGGTCGAGATCCTCTGGACCGTCGTCCCCTTCCTGATTCTCGTGGCCATGGCCATCCCGGCCACCAAGACCCTGATCGACATCTACGACGCCAGCGAGTCGGACCTCGACATCCAGGTCACCGGCTACCAGTGGAAGTGGCACTACAAGTACCTGGGCCAGGACGTCGAGTTCTTCAGCAACCTGGCCACGCCCGCCGACCAGATCCACAACAAGGCCCCCAAGGACGAGCACTACCTGCTCGAAGTCGACCAGCCGCTGGTGCTGCCGGTCGGGGCCAAGGTGCGCTTCCTGGTGACCGCCGCCGACGTCATCCATTCCTGGTGGGTGCCGGCTTTCGCGGTCAAGCGTGACGCCATTCCGGGCTTCGTCAACGAGGCTTGGACGCGTATCGAGAAGCCAGGCATCTACCGCGGCCAGTGCACCGAGCTGTGCGGCAAGGACCACGGCTTCATGCCGGTGGTGGTCGAGGTCAAGTCCAAGGCTGATTACGACACTTGGCTAGGCGAGCGCAAAGCCGAGGCTGCCAAGCTCAAGGAGCTGACCAGCAAGGAGTGGACGCTCGAGGAACTGGTGTCGCGTGGCGACAAGGTCTACCACACCACATGCGTGGCCTGTCACCAGGCCGAAGGCCAGGGCCTGCCGCCGATGTTCCCGGCGCTCAAGGGCTCGAAGGTCGCCACCGGGCCTAAAGAGGAGCACTTGAACGTGGTGTTCCACGGTCGTCCCGGCACCGCGATGGCCGCCTTCGGCAAGCAGCTGTCGGAAGTCGATATCGCCGCAGTGGTGACCTACGAGCGCAACGCCTGGGGCAACAACAAGGGTGACATGGTCACGCCGAAGGATGTGCTGGCGCTCAAGCAGGCAGACGCGCAATGAACCGGGTTACTCGCGGCAATCAATGGATTGCAGGAGACAGGACATGAGTGCAGTGATCGACGACCACGCCCAAGGCCATGACCACGCCCACGGCCCGGCCAAGGGCCTGATGCGCTGGGTGCTGACCACCAACCACAAGGACATCGGCACGATGTACCTGTGGTTCGCCTTCACCATGTTCCTGCTCGGCGGCTCCTTCGCCATGGTGATCCGCGCCGAGCTGTTCCAGCCTGGCTTGCAGATCGTGGAACCGGCGTTCTTCAACCAGATGACCACCATGCATGGGCTGATCATGGTATTCGGCGCGGTGATGCCGGCCTTCGTCGGCTTGGCCAACTGGATGATCCCGCTGATGATCGGCGCGCCAGACATGGCCCTGCCTCGGATGAACAACTTCAGCTTCTGGCTGTTGCCGGCGGCCTTCCTGCTGCTGGTCTCGACCTTGTTCAGCCCAGGCGGTGGCCCCAACTTCGGCTGGACCTTCTATGCCCCGCTGTCCACCACCTATGCGCCGGCCAGCGTGACGTTCTTCATCTTTGCCATCCACCTGATGGGGATCAGCTCGATCATGGGCGCGATCAACGTGATCGCCACCATCCTCAACCTGCGAGCCCCAGGCATGACGCTCATGAAAATGCCGTTGTTCGTCTGGACCTGGCTGATCACCGCGTTCTTGTTGATCGCGGTGATGCCGGTGCTGGCAGGCGTGGTGACCATGATGCTGATGGACATCCACTTCGGCACCAGCTTCTTCAGTGCCGCTGGCGGCGGTGACCCGGTGCTGTTCCAGCATGTGTTCTGGTTCTTCGGGCACCCTGAGGTGTACATCATGATCCTGCCGGCCTTCGGCGCGGTCAGCTCGATCATTCCGGCTTTCTCGCGCAAGCCGTTGTTCGGCTACACCTCGATGGTCTACGCCACCGGTGCGATCGCCTTCCTGTCGTTCATCGTCTGGGCCCACCACATGTTCGTGGTCGGGATTCCGGTGGTCGGCGAGCTGTTCTTCATGTACGCCACCATGCTGATCGCCGTCCCTACCGGGGTGAAGGTGTTCAACTGGGTCAGCACCATGTGGCAGGGCGCCCTGACCTTCGAAGCGCCGATGCTGTTCGCCATCGCGTTCGTCATCCTGTTCACCATCGGGGGGTTCTCCGGCTTGATGCTGGCCATCGCCCCGGCGGACTTCCAGTACCACGACACCTACTTCGTCGTGGCCCACTTCCACTACGTGCTGGTGCCCGGCGCAATCTTCGGCATCTTCGCCTCGGCCTACTACTGGTTGCCGAAATGGACCGGCCACATGTACGACGAAACCTTGGCCAAACTGCACTTCTGGCTCTCGTTCGTGGGCATGAACATGGCCTTCTTCCCCATGCACTTCGTGGGGCTGGCCGGCATGCCGCGGCGGATTCCGGACTACAACCTGCAGTTCGCCGATTTCAACATGGTCTCGTCGATCGGCGCCTTCACCTTCGGCGCGACGCAGATCCTGTTCCTGTTCATCGTCATCAAGTGCATCCGCGGCGGCGCGCCGGCACCGGCCAAGCCTTGGGATGGCGCCGATGGCCTGGAGTGGACGGTGCCTTCACCAGCGCCTTACCACACGTTCCAGACGCCACCGGACGTGAAGTAGGACACCGGGCATGAATGGCCTTTCGCTCAGACGCCTGGTCACGCGCCTGTTGATGCTGACGGTGGTGATGTTCGCCTTCGGTTTTGCCCTGGTGCCGATCTACGACGTGATGTGCAAGGCGTTCGGCATCAATGGCAAGACCGGCGGGCAATACGAGGGCAGCCAGGTCAGCGACCCGTCGCGCACGGTGCGGGTGCAGTTCATGTCCACCAACGCCAGCGACATGGTCTGGGACTTCTACTCCACGGCCGACCAGTTGGAGGTCAATCCGGGCGCGGTCAACCAGATGATCTTCATCGCCCGCAACCCCACCGACCGGCCCATGAGCGCCCAGGCGATACCCAGCATCACGCCGGCCGAGGCCGCAGCGTATTTTCACAAGACCGAGTGCTTCTGCTTTACCCAGCAGGTGCTGCAGCCCGGTGAGCGCATCGAAATGCCGGTGCGCTTCATCGTCGATCGCGACCTGCCGGCCAATGTGAAGCACCTGACACTGGCCTACACCTTGTTCGACATCACCGCTCGCCACCCACCGGTCGCCCATGTCGCGGCCCAGGACGTTCAGGGCGCCCGTTAAGGGAAGGAGAACAGCAATGGCAAGTCATGAGCACTACTACGTCCCGGCGCAGAGCAAGTGGCCGATCATCGCGACCATCGGGATGTTCATCACGGTGTTCGGCCTGGGGACCTGGTTCAACGACCTCAAGGCCGGGCACCCCGAGTCCCATGGGCCGCTGATCTTCTTCGTCGGCGCGTTGTTTCTGGCCTATATGCTGTTCGGCTGGTTCGGTGCGGTGGTCAGGGAAAGCCATGCCGGGCTCTATAGCGCACAGATGGACCGCTCGTTCCGCTGGGGCATGAGCTGGTTCATTTTCTCGGAGGTGATGTTCTTTCTGGCGTTTTTCGGCGCGCTGTTCTACGTGCGGGTGCTGGCCGGCCCCTGGCTCGGTGGCGAGGGGCACAAAGGCATCGCCCACATGCTCTGGCCGACGTTCGAATTCGCCTGGCCGCTGCTGCATACACCGGATCCGAAGCTGTTTCCGCCGCCCAAGGAAGTCATCGACCCGTGGCACCTGCCGCTGATCAACACCATTTTGTTGGTCAGTTCCAGTGTGACGGTCACCATCGCCCACCATGCCCTGCGCAAGAACCATCGGGGGCCGCTCAAGCTGTGGCTGGGGCTGACCATCCTGCTGGGCTTGTCGTTCCTGGCGCTGCAGGCCTACGAGTATCACGAGGCCTATACCCAGCTGGGCCTGACGCTGGGCTCGGGGATCTACGGCGCGACCTTCTTCATGCTCACGGGGTTTCACGGTGCCCACGTGACCTTGGGCACGCTGATCCTGATCGTGATGTTCTGCCGCGTGCTGCGCGGGCATTTCAATCCAGACAAGCATTTTGGTTTCGAGGCGGCCAGCTGGTACTGGCACTTCGTCGATGTGGTGTGGGTGGGGCTGTTCATCTTCGTGTACGTGCTCTGAACCTTGTGAAGGCAACTGTCTTTAAAGAGCACCGACGGGCCAGGTAGGAGCGGGTCAGGTGAGAACCTAGAAGGGGGCGTGGGAGACCAGTTGGCCGCTGATCAGGCCCCAGGCCACCAGGGCAATGGTCAGGGAGGCCAGGGTGACCCGCACAGTCAGGGCCTTGAGCAAGCGGGTCGAGTGTTCGTCGTCCTTGACCAGAAACACCAGCCCGCTGAACAGGCTGGCGATGGTGGCCAACAGCATCAGGACAATCGCGGCCTTGAGCATGGCGAAACTCCGGGGGAATGCGGTGATGATTCTAAGTATAGCGATCGACCTGGCGAGGCCGCGGTGAAGCCGTTTCGCCCAGGCCTGGTACCGACCCTGGTGGTGCTCGCGCTGCTGCCGGGCCTGATTGCGCTCGGCTGCTGGCAACTGGGTCGTGCCGATGAAAAGCGTACGCTGCTGGCAAGCTACGCCGAACGCCGGATCGAGGCGCCACTGGCCAGCGCCCAGCTGCCGCAGGTGGCTGATCCGGCCTATCGTCGCGTGCACCTGTATGGCCGCTTCGATGGGGAGCACAGCTTGCTGCTGGACAACAGCATCCGCGATGGACGGGTCGGCGTGGAGCTGCTGCAGCCTTTCCATGACCAGGCCAGCGGCCTGTGGCTGCTGGTCAATCGGGGTTGGCTGCCTTGGCCAGATCGTCGCGACCCCGTCCGTTTCGATACCCCCGCGCAGGCCCTGGCCCTCGAAGCCTCGGTCTATGTCGCGCCCGGCGCCACCTTCCAGTTGCACCCCGACCCGGTCGGCGGCCAGTGGCCGCACCTGCTGACCGCCGTCGCCCCAGCCCAACTGTGGCAACAGCTGGGGCGTGAAGGCTTCGCCCATGAGCTGCGTCTTGAGGATGGCCCAGCCAGCTACCGGCTGGACTGGCCGGTGGTCGCCATGGGCCCGGAAAAACACCTGGGCTACGCCGTGCAATGGTTCGCCCTGGCCACGGCGTTGGTGCTGCTCTACCTCTACTTCGGTTGGCATGACAAAAAGGAGAACACCCATGGGCGGCGTAACGAGTCCACTGGACATGCCTGAACGTGGCAAAGCCAGAAGCCGCGGGCGTTTGCAACTGATCCTGATCCTGCTGGTGGTGTTGGGGCCGATGATTCTGGCCACCAGCATGTACAAGCTGCAGTTCTGGGTGCCCGAGGGTCGCAGCTATCACGGCGAGATGATCGGCAACGGCGAAAGCCGCGCCGACATCGGCATCGATGCCCAGGAGGCGCGCTGGCAATTGCTGGTCAGTGCCCCGGCAGCCTGCGCCAAGGACTGCCAAGCGCTGGTATACCTGGCGCGGCAGATCCAGATCGGCCTGGGCCGCGATGCAAGCCGTGCCAGCCATGCCTTGGCCACCGCCCAGCCACTCCCTGGCGATTACCAAGGCACCCTTGAGCGTGAGTACCCGCAGTTGCAACGTTACCCGCTGGATACCCAGCGCTATGGCCAGAAGGTCGAGGCGCCTGGTCCGCAGTTGTGGATCGTCGACCCCCACGGCAACCTGGTGCTGCGCTACGACGCCAAGGTCAACGGCAAACAGGTGCTCGACGACCTGCGCCATCTGCTCAAGCTGTCCAACATCGGCTAGGAGGCCGCCATGGCCAGACCCGGATATCGCCTTGCTGTGTTCGCCACCGTGCTGGCGCTGCTGGTCGTGCTGCTCGGTGCCTATACTCGCCTGACCCACGCCGGCCTGGGCTGTCCCGACTGGCCAGGCTGCTATGGCTTCATCGGTGTGCCCAAGACCGAAGCCCAGCTGGCTCACGCCGAACTGCGCTTCCCGGACCACCCAGTGGAAGAGGCCAAGGGCTGGGCCGAAATGGTCCATCGTTACTTCGCCGGCACCCTGGCGACGGTGATCGCGCTGTTGGCCTTCCAGGCTGTACGTCGTCATGCCCGGGATGGCCAGCCCTACCGTCTACCGGTGCTGTTGCTGGGGGTGGTGCTCGCCCAGGCGGCGTTCGGCATGTGGACGGTCACCCTCAAGCTTTGGCCGCAGGTGGTCACCGCCCATTTGCTGGGTGGCTTCACCACGCTCAGTTTGTTGTTCCTGTTATCCCTGCGTCTATCGCGCGCCTTTGCGCCGTTGCCCAAGCTACCGTTGAGTCTGCGTCGGGTGGCTGCGCTGGCGCTGTTGGTGGTGATCGGGCAGATCGCCCTGGGGGGTTGGGTCAGTGCCAACTATGCCGCGGTGGCTTGCATCGATCTGCCCACCTGCCACGGTCAATGGTGGCCGTCGGCGGACTTCAGCAACGGCTTTCACCTGACCCAGCACGTGGGGCCCAACTACCTGGGTGGGCAGTTGGACAGCGATGCCCGCACGGCCATCCACATCAGTCACCGGCTTGGGGCGTTGATGGTTGTCGGGGTGCTGCTGATGCTGAGCTGGAAGCTGCATCGCAACGGCCTCACTGGCCTGGCTCGGCTGGTGCTGCTGGTGCTTGGTCTGCAGGTCTGCCTGGGGATCAGCAATGTGCTGTTCCATCTGCCGCTGGGCGTGGCCGTGGCGCATAACGCGGGCGGAGCCCTGCTGCTGCTGAGCATGGTGCTGGTGAACTATCGGATTCGCGTGGTGGACAAGGTCCGCGTCGGCCATGGCTGGCGCCTGACACCGGTCACCAGCGCGGGTGGCTCTGTGCACACGAGGGCTGACGCGTGGCGACGCTTCTGAGTGAACGCCGGACGCGGGCCGGTTGGCGCGACTACCTGGAGCTGACCAAGCCGAAAGTGGTTGTGCTGATGCTGATCACTTCGTTGGCGGGCATGTTCCTGGCCACCCGGGCGGGGGTGCCCTGGCCCATCCTGGTGTTCGGAAACCTGGGAATTGCCCTGTGCGCCGGGGGCGCGGCGGTGGTCAATCATGTGGTGGACCGGCGCATCGATGCACTGATGGCCCGCACCCACAAGCGCCCTCTGGCCGAAGGCCGGGTCGCGCCCTTGCCGGCGCTGGGCTTCGCACTGGCCTTGTCGCTGACGGGCATGGCTGTGCTGCTGGTGTTCACCAACCCCCTCACCGCCTGGCTGACCCTGGCTTCGTTGCTGGGTTATGCCGTGGTCTACACCGGTTTTCTCAAGCGTGCCACGCCGCAGAACATCGTCATTGGTGGCCTGGCTGGCGCGACGCCGCCGCTACTGGGCTGGGTGGCGGTGAGTGGGCACATGAGCGCCGAGCCGTTGCTGCTGGTGCTGATCATCTTCGCCTGGACCCCACCGCACTTCTGGGCCCTGGCGATCCATCGCAAGCAGGAGTACGCCAAGGCGGACATTCCCATGCTGCCGGTGACCCATGGCGAGCGCTACACCAAGCTGCACATCCTGCTCTATACCTTCGTGCTGCTGGCGGTCAGCCTGCTGCCGTATGTCATCCACATGAGCGGCCCGCTCTACCTGGCTTGTGCCCTCGTCCTGGGCCTGCGCTTTCTCCACTGGGCCTGGGTGTTGTACCGTGGCACCAGGCCGCACGCTGCGATCAGGACCTTCAAGTACTCTATCGGGTACTTGTTCCTGCTGTTCATCGCACTGCTTTTGGACCACTACCTGTTGCCGACCTTATGACCCGAACCCAGAAAACCGTCTTCATCCTCGTCGCCGTCGTTGCCTTGATCCTCGGCCTGACCGTCAACAAGGTGCTCAATGGCCGCAACGAGGCGAACCCGGCCGAGCTGATCGATGCCGGCATCATCCTCCTGCCCCAGAGCCGCACGGTGCCGGATGTGACCATGACCGACCAGGACGGCCGTCCTGTGGAACTGGACCAGCTCAAGGGCAAGTGGTCGCTGCTGTTCTTCGGCTACACCTACTGCCCCGACATCTGCCCGACCACCCTGGCCCAGTTGCGCCAGGTCAAGAGCGAGCTGCCCAAGGAAGCACTCGAGCATTTGCAGGTGGTACTAGTGAGCGTGGACCCGAACCGGGACACGCCGAACCAGCTCAAGCAGTACCTGGGCTATTTCGACAAGGACTTCGTGGGCCTGACGGGGTCGATCGAGGACACCCAGGCGTTGGCCAATGGCCTGAGCATACCGTTCATTCCGGCCGATACCAGCAAGCCGGGGTACACGGTCGATCACAGCGGCAACCTGGCGGTGGTCGGGCCGGACGGGCGTCAGCGCGGTTTCATCCGTGCACCGTTGAACAACCAGAAGCTGGTGGCGCAGTTGCCGGGGTTGGTCAAACGGGATTGACCTCGCGGCTGAAAAGCTTCGCGGGTAAACCCGCTCCCACAGATTCATCGAGGCTCCTTGGCCTGTGGTGTCTCTGTGGAAGCGGGTTTACCCGCGAAAGGCTTAGTGCGATCTGACCGCTTAGAACGCCGGAATCACTGCACCTTTGTACTTCTCGGTGATGAACTGCTTCACCTGCGGCGAGTGCAGGGCGGCGGCCAGTTTCTTGATGGCGTCGGCGTCCTTGTTGTCCGGACGGGCAACCAGGATGTTCACGTACGGCGAGTCGCTGCCTTCGATGACCAGGGCGTCCTTCTCAGGGTTGAGCTTGGCTTCGAGGGCGTAGTTGGTGTTGATCAGCGCCAGGTCGACCTGGGTCAGCACGCGTGGAATGGTGGCCGCTTCCAGCTCGCGGAACTTCAGGCCCTTGACGTTGGCGGTGATGTCCTTGACGGTCGACAGGATGTTCTTGTTGTCCTTGAGCTTGATCACACCGGCCTTGTCCAGCAGCAGCAGGGCGCGGCCGCCGTTAGTGGCGTCGTTGGGGATGACCACGGTGGCGCCGGACGACAGCTCGTCGAGCTTCTTGATCTTGCTCGAGTAGGCGCCCAGCGGCTCCAGGTGTACGCCGGCAACGCTGACCAGGTTGGTGCCCTTGGCCTTGTTGAACTCATCCAGGTACGGTTGGTGCTGGAAGAAGTTGGCGTCCAGGCGCTTTTCGGCCACCTGCACGTTCGGCTGGATGTAGTCAGTGAATTCCTTGACCTTCAGTTCCACCCCTTCCTTGGCCAGTTGCGGCTTCACGAAGTTGAGGATCTCGGCGTGCGGAACCGGGGTGGCCGCGACAGTGAGGGACTCGGCGTTGGCCGAGAAGGCCGCGACAGCGGCGACAACAGCAAGCAGCTTCTTCATTGATCACTCCTTGTGAGGGCCGCGACGGCCCCCGAACGGGTCGGCTGGGCCGACCCCATTGGGGTTACTTACGGGAAAAATGCACGACCAGTTTGTCGCCGACGCTCTGCAGAACTTGAACCAGGATCAGCAGCAGGATCACCGTGACCACCATCACGTCGGTCTGGAAACGCTGGTAGCCGAAGCGGATGGCCAGGTCGCCCAGGCCACCGGCACCGACCACACCGGCCATGGCGGTGTAGGACACCAGGGTGATGGCGGTGACGGTGATGGCAGCGAAGATGCCCGGACGGGCCTCTGGCAGCAGGGCGCTGGTGATGATCTGGCGGGTGGTGGCGCCCATCGACTGGGTGGCCTCGATGATGCCGCGGTCCACTTCACGCAGGGCGGTTTCTACCAGACGCGCGAAGAATGGCGTGGCACCTACCACCAACGGCGGGATGGCGCCGGCGACGCCCAGCGAGGTGCCGGTGATCAGCACGGTGATCGGAATCATGACGATCAGCAGGATGATGAACGGCAGCGAACGCAGCACGTTGACCACCAGCGACAGCAGCGCGTACACGCCCTTTTGTTCGAACATCTGGCGCGGGCCGCACAGGAACAGCAATACGCCCAGTGGTAGGCCCAGCAGCACGGTGAAGAACAGTGAGCCGAACAACATGATCATGGTGTCGATCGTGGCGAGCCAGATTTCGGCCCAATCGACGTTGGCGAAGAAATTTAGGGCGTCCATCAACGCAGTACCTCCATATGAACATCAGCTGCCTTGAAGCGGGCGAACGCCGCTTCCATGTCACCGCCGGTGACGGCGAGCGTGAGCTGTCCATAGGGGACGTCCTTGATGCGGTCGATACGCCCGACCAGGATGCTGTAGTCCACGCCGGTCTCGCGGGCCACGGTGCCCAGCAGCGGCGCGTAGGTGGCATCGCCCTGGAAGGTCAGGCGCACGATACGCCCTGGCACGTGGGCGAAGTCGTCGCGCTGCTCGCTTTCGTCCACCTGCTCGTCTTCCTGGACGAAACGCTTGGTGGTCGGGTGCTGCGGGTGCAGGAACACATCGGCTACCGCGCCTTGTTCGACGATCTGTCCGGCGTCCATCACCGCCACGCGGTCGCAGACCCGGCGGATCACGTCCATCTCGTGAGTGATCAGCACGATGGTCAGCTTCAGCTCACGGTTGATCTCGGCCAGCAGCTGCAGGACCTGGGCCGTGGTTTGCGGGTCGAGGGCGCTGGTGGCCTCGTCGCACAGCAGGATCTTGGGGCTGGTGGACAGGGCACGGGCGATGCCCACGCGCTGTTTCTGGCCACCGGAAAGCTGGGCGGGGTACTTCTTGGCGTGGTCCGACAACCCGACGCGGGCCAGCAGTTCGGTCACGCGTTTGTCGATCTCGCTGCGCGACAGCTCACCGGCCAGGGTCAACGGCAGGGCGACGTTGTCGGCGACAGTCTTGGAAGCCAGCAGGTTGAAGTGCTGGAAGATCATGCCGACCTGCTGGCGGAAGCGGCGCAGCTGGTTGGCGTCGAACGCGGTGACATCTTCACCGTCGACGATGATCTTGCCGCCACTTGGGGCTTCCAGGCGGTTGATCAGGCGCAGCAAGGTGCTCTTGCCGGCGCCGGAGTGCCCGATCAGGCCGAACACCTGGCCATTCTCAATGGTCAGGCTGGTCGGGTTCAGGGCAGGAATATCCCTACCGGCGACGCGGTAGGTCTTGTGGACATTTTGAAACTCGATCACTGAGCGAACCTTGTGGGGCGCATGGAATTTGGGTCAGCGGTTAGCCGGGGTCGCGCATTTTAGCCTTTTCCCATAGTTGTTCTTAGCATTTATTTCGCCTTCAACCAATCCGCTGGGCATAACGCGACAACCGGTAATCCGATTGAACGCTCAAGGGCCGGCTTCAGTCACTACAGGAACGACCCCGAACGGGGCGCCTAAATGCCATGACGAGGAGAGCCGACATGCCCAGCAAGACTCCGGATTCGCCCAGGGACAGCCAATTGGCGGGAACCCACACGCCTGATCGGGCCAACACCAATGCCAAGGTACAGAGCCTGGAGAACATGCGCAGCGATGCCACCGGCCAGGCCTTGCGCACCAACCAGGGCGTGAAGATCGCCGACAACCAGAACACCCTCAAGTCCAGCATGCGTGGGCCTTCGTTGCTCGAAGACTTCATCATGCGCGAGAAGATCACCCACTTCGACCATGAGCGGATTCCCGAGCGTATCGTCCATGCTCGCGGCACGGGTGCCCATGGCTACTTCCAGAGCTACGGCTGCCACGAGGCGTTGACCAAGGCGAGCTTCCTGCAGGATCCCCAGAAAATCACCCCGGTCTTCGTGCGGTTTTCCACCGTGCAAGGCCCGCGTGGCTCGGGCGACACCGTGCGCGACGTGCGCGGCTTTGCCGTGAAGTTCTACACCGATGAAGGCAATTTCGACCTGGTTGGCAACAACATGCCGGTATTTTTCATCCAGGATGCGATCAAGTTCCCGGACTTCGTTCACGCAGTGAAGCCCGAGCCGCACAACGAGGTGCCTACCGGTGGCTCGGCCCACGACACCTTCTGGGACTTCGTTTCGCTGGTGCCGGAGTCGGCGCACATGGTCATGTGGGCGATGTCCGATCGGGCCATTCCGCGCAGCCTGCGGATGATGGAAGGCTTTGGCGTGCACACCTTCCGCCTGGTCAACGCCCAGGGCGAGGCCTCGTTCGTGAAGTTCCACTGGAAGCCGCGCCAGGGCGTGCACTCGGTGCTTTGGGACGAGGCGCAGAAGCTTGGCGGCAAGGACCCGGACTTCCACCGCCGCGACCTGTGGGAGGCCATCGAGACCGGCGATTACCCTGAATGGGAACTGGGCGTGCAGATCGTCCCGGAGGCTGACGAGCACAACTTCGACTTCGATCTGCTCGACCCGACCAAGATCATTCCTGAAGAGTTGGTCCCAGTGACGCCGCTGGGCAAGATGGTGCTCAATCGCAATCCGGACAACTTCTTCGCCGAAGTCGAACAGATCGCCTTCTGTCCTGGGCATATCGTGCCGGGAATCGACTTCACCAACGACCCGTTGCTGCAGGGGCGTCTGTTCTCCTACACCGATACCCAGCTCAGCCGCCTGGGTGGCCCGAACTTCCATGAAATCCCGATCAACCGACCGATCGTGCCCAACCACAGCAGCCAGCGCGATGCGATGCACCGTATGACCATCGACAAGGGGCGTGCCTCCTATGAGCCCAACTCCATCGATGGCGGCTGGCCCAAGGAGACGCCGCCCGCCCCCCATGGCGGGGGCTTCGAGAGCTATCAGGAGCGCATCGACGGGCACAAGATCCGCCAGCGTAGCGACTCCTTCAGCGATCACTTTTCTCAGGCGCGTTTGTTCTTCCAGAGCATGAGCCCGACCGAACAGCAGCACATCATCAAGGCCTACAGCTTCGAGCTGGGCAAGGTCGAGCGTGAGGCGATCCGGGCGCGCGAGGTGAACGAGATCCTGGCCAACATCGACCTGGGCCTCGCGGCGGCCGTGGCGGCCAACCTGGGCTTGCCGGCGCCGAAGGCTGGAACGGTCCAGGCCAAGGGCGCGAGGCCTGCGCAGTCACCGGCGTTGAGCCAGATGAACCACCCCGGCAGCGTGGGCATCAAGGGGCGCAAGATCGCCTTGTTGGTGGCCGACGGCGTAGATGGCGCCAGTGTCGACCGGCTGGTGAAGGCTTTCGAGGCAAAAAGCGCGCGCATCCTGGTGCTGGGGCCGACGTCGGCACCGGTCAAGACTGCTGAGGGCAAGGCGTTGGCTGTGGATGCTTCGATGGAGGGAATGCCGTCGGTGATGATCGACGGGCTTTGGGTGCCGGCCGGCAAGGCAGCGCTCGGAGCTTTGGGTCAGAGCGGCGTGGCCAAGCATTACCTGCTCGAAGCCTACAAGCACCTCAAGCCCATGGGGCTGGCCAGTGAGGGCAAGGCTTTGCTGGATGCGTTGGGGCTCAAGGAGGATGCGGGGTTGCTGCTGGGAGATGATCAGCAGTCGGTGGATGCCTTCGTGAAAGCGCTGGAACAACACCGGGTGTGGGCGCGGGAGGGGGTGGCCGAGGCGATTCCGGCGTGAGGTTCGGGGCTGCTTTGCTGCCCTTTCGCGGGGCAAGCCCGCTCCTGCAGTAACAGTGGGGCCCCAGTAGGAGCGGGCTTGTCCCGCGAAAGGGGCGCAGAGCGCCCCCAATATCTCAAGGCTGGCGCGGTACCAGAACGACCTGCGCCGGCAACGTTCGCTGGATTTCGTGGCGCTGGTTCAGCTCGAAGGCGCCATCGAGCTTGCGCACGCGTTTTTCGAGCAGGGTCTTGAGCCAAGGCGCGTCTTCAGTGCGCGGCACCTGGAACACCACGTCGCATTGGTAGTTCACCACATCGGCGGCGATGTCATCGAGCTGGCGGCGCATGGCGCGAATGTCTGTAGTCTTCAGCGCAACCACGGTGTTGGGTGCACTGGGGTCGATGACGCGGGCCTTGGGCTTGGCCTCGGCGGCCTTGAGCGCGGCCTCGGCTTTTTCAAGTTCGGCCTTGCGCGCCTGGGCCACGGCGTCGCCGCCGGTGACGGCCGGAGCCTGGGGCATCAGGGCGCGGGCGCGGGCCAGTGCGGTGGCAGCGGCATTGACGTCGCCCTTCTGCAGCACGATCTGGCTGCGTCGAAGGTAGGCTTCGGCCAATTGGCGTTGGTATTGCTCGAGGCGCGCATCGTCCGGCGATTGCGTCTGCAACGCGGCCAACTGGTCTTCGGCGGTGGCCAGCTCATTGCTGGCGATGCTTTGTTGCAGCCCTTGCCAGGCATCGGCCTGGTCAGGCGCGCTCGCCTGTTCCGACGGAGTGCTGGAGCAGGCCGCCAGGAACAGGGATAGAACGGCAACAAGCAGAAAACGGGAGGCGAACGGCTTCATTCCTGCGACTCTCTATTTGCGCAAAAAGCGAGCAAGTCTACACCCTGGTGCGCACGCTCGAAAATAAGTCTTACAGACCCTTTACCTGACAAAAGGTTGCAGGGTGCGCCTGCGCGCATTCTGAAATTTTCAGCGCTTGGGCAACGCCAGGCTCAGTAAGAATAGCACTGCGGCGCAGACCACGATCGATGGGCCGGCCGGGGTGTCCTTGAACCAGGACATGGCCAGCCCGCCACAGACCGCGACCACACCCAGCAGACTGGCGCCAAGGGCCATCTGCTCGGGCGAGCGAGCGTGACGTTGGGCTGCAGCGGCGGGAATGATCAGCAGCGAGGTGATCAGCAGCACGCCGACGATCTTCATGGCCACCGCGATGACCACGGCGATCAACAGCATCAAGGCCAGGCGCAGGCCTGCCACTGGCAGACCCTCGACCATCGCCAGTTCCTCATGCACGGTCACTGCCAGCAGTGGTCGCCACAAGGCCGCGAGCAACAGCAGGACCACGACGCTGCCGCCGAGGATCCAAGCCAGGTCGGTGGGGCTGATGGCCAGCAGATCACCGAACAGGTAGGCCATCAGGTCGATGCGCACGTCGTGCATGAAGCTCAGTGCTACCAGGCCCAGCGACAAGGTGCTGGGCGCCAGGATGCCGAGCAGGGTGTCGGAGGCCAGCGGCTGGCGTTGTTGCAGGGTCACCAGCAGGATCGCCAGCAGCAGGCAGCCGACGGTCACCGCCAGGGCGGGGCTGACATCCAGCGCCAACCCCAGGGCGACGCCGAGCAATGCCGCGTGGGACAGGGTATCGCCGAAGTAGGCCATGCGCCGCCAGACCACGAACGATCCCAGCGGACCGGCCACCAAGGCCAGGGACAAGCCTGCGAGCAGGGCGTAGAGAAGAAAATCAGCCATGCTTGCAGTGCTCTCCATGAACGTGGGCGCCAGGGGCGATCACCGAGCCGTGCAAGTCATGGCGGTGATCGTGATGGTGATGGTAAATCGCAAGGCTCGGGGCGTTCTGGCCGAACAGCTCGACGAACGCCGGGTCGCCGCTGACCTGCTCTGGATGCCCCGAGCAGCACACATGACGGTTCAGGCATACCACCTGGTCGGTGGTGCTCATCACCAGGTGCAGATCGTGGGAGACCATCAGCACGCCGCAGCCGTGGCGGTCGCGCAGGCGAGTGATCAGGCTGTACAGCTCGGCCTGGCCGGCCACATCCACGCCCTGCACGGGCTCATCGAGCACCAGCAATTCCGGCTCGCGCAGCAGTGCACGGGCCAGCAGCACGCGCTGCATTTCGCCGCCGGAGATGGTCTGGATCGGGCTGTCGATGACTTGCTCGGCGCCGACTTCCTGCAAGGCCGACAGTGCCGCGGCGCGGTCCACGCCTGGGACCAGGCGCAGGAAGCGCAGCACCGACAGCGGCAGGGTGGGGTCGACCTGGATCTTTTGCGGCATGTAGCCGATGCGCAGCCGGGGCTTGCGCCAGACCTTGCCGCGGTGCGGCTTGAGCAGGCCGAGCACGGCGCGCACCAGGGTGGTCTTGCCGGCGCCGTTGGGGCCAATCAGGGTAACGATCTGGCGGGGTGCCACCGACAGGTCGATGCTGTCGAGCACCGACTCGCCGGCAAAGGTGACGCCGACCTGTTCGAGGCGGATCAGCGCGTCGCTCATGCCTGCCCCCGGCAATTGCCGCACAGGCCGACCACTTCGACGGTCTGTGTTTCGACGGTGAAGCCTACGCCCTTGGCGCTGGTGATGATGGCCTGGCTGATGCAGTCCTGCTCGAGCTCGATGGCCACATGGCAGGCGCGGCAGATCAGGAACTGGCCCTGGTGCACGTGTTCGGGGTGGCTGCAGCCGATGAAGGCGTTGAGCGATGCGATGCGGTGGACCAGGCCGTTTTCCAGGAGGAAGTCCAGGGCGCGGTAGACGGTCGGCGGCGCGGCGCGGCGACCATCCTGCTCGCTCAGCACGGCCAGGATATCGTAGGCGCCCAGCGGTTTGTGGCTCTGCCAGACCAGCTCCAGCACCCGACGGCGCAAGGCGGTCAGGCGCAGGCCCTGGCGTGTGCATAGGGCGTCGGCCTCGGCCAGTGCACTGTGCACGCAGTGGGAGTGATCGTGGGGACGGTTGGCCAGCGGCGTGATGGACATGGGCGGCGACGGTTCCGGATAGAGACGTTATTATGTTACCTCTTTCTGGCCCGTCGAGTACTCACCGTGTCCCGATTGCTTGCCCTTTTTGTCGCTTTCATCGCCCTCTCGGCCCACGCCGAGGTGCGCGTGTTGACCAGTATCAAACCCTTGCAGCAGATTGCCGCGGCGGTCCAGGACGGCGTTGGTAGCCCGGACGTACTGTTGCCACCAGGCGCCTCGCCGCATAACTATGCCCTGCGCCCTTCCGATGTGCGGCGCGTGGCCACCGCCGATCTGTTGTACTGGATCGGCCCGGACATGGAGAGCTTCCTGCCTCGCGTGATCAATGGCCGCACCAAGCCGAGCGTCGCTGTGCAGTCGGTCGAAGGCATGCATCTGCGCCATTTTGGCGAGGACAGCCACGCCCATGAGGATGACGGCGACGATCACGATCATGACCATCGCCCTGGCAGTCTGGATGCGCACCTGTGGCTGTCATCGGCCAATGCCCGAGTGATCGCGGCAAAAATGGCCAGCGACCTGGCCGCCACCGACCCGGCCAATGCCGCCCGTTACCAGGCCAACCTGAAGGCGTTCGTCGCGCGTCTGGATGCCCTGGACCTGCGCATCAAGGCGCGAGTGGCGGGTGTCGAAGGCAAGCCTTACTTCGTGTTCCACGAGGCATTCGATTACTTCGAGGCGGCGTACGGCCTCAAGCACACCGGCGTGTTCAATGTGGCCGCAGAGGTACAGCCGGGCGCGCAGCATGTCGCTGCCATGCGCAAGCGCCTGCAGGAAGTGGGTAAGACTTGTGTGTTCAGCGAGCCGCCACTGCGTCCGCGTCTGGCCGAAACGCTGACGGCGGGCTTGCCGGTGCGGTTGGCCGAGCTCGATGCCCTGGGTGGAAACGACCCTGTGGATGCCCGAGGGTATGAGCGGTTGCTGGAGAAGCTGGGCAATGAGCTGACGGGGTGTCTGGAACCGCTGTAAATCGACCGAGGGCTTTTCGGGGGTGAACCCGCGCCCACAGGGATAGCGCAAATTTCACAGTTGGCGCTGTCGCTGTGGGCGCGGGTTCACCCGCGAACAAGCAGACGAGGTCAGAGGGCGAACGGCAGGCTCAAGGCCACGTGCTGACGCTGCGCCAGGCGCACCTCGAACTCGCTTGGGTCGTGGATCATCACGTCCATCCCGGCAAACGCCTGGGCTGCGATCAGGCGCGACAGCCAGAACCGCACGCACGCCACGCGCAGCATGACCGGCCACAGCTCGGCTTCAGCAGCGGTGAAGGGGCGCAGTGCGGCGTAGGCAGCCAGCAGTGCCTGTGCGTGCGGTACGTCGATGCCGCCGGTTTCATCCAGGCACCAGTCATTCACGGTGATGGCGATGTCATACAGCATCGGCCCCGAGCAGGCGTTGTAGAAGTCGATCACGCCGGTCAGGTGCGTGCCTTCGAACATCACGTTGTCGCGGAACAGGTCGGCATGCAGGTTGGCCCGAGGCAAGGCCAGAATCTGCGCCTTGTGCGCGTCGATCTCGTTCAGCGCGGCCTGTAGCATCTGACCCTGACGGGCATCCAGGCCGGGCATCAGCTCGGCCCCGGCCTCGAGCATCCAGATCAGGCCACGGTCGGTGCGGCGCTCGATGATCTGCTCGCGGGTGGCCAGGTGGATGTGCGCCAGCAGCTCGCCCACTTGGGCACAGTGCTGATTGTTCGGTGCCTTGATGTGCTTGCCCGACAGCCGTGGCTGCAGCAGCGCAGGCTTGCCGCACAGCTCGCGCAGGCCATTGCCGTCGCGGTCACGCAGGGCGTAGGGCACTGGCATGTCGGCATCGTGCAGCACATCGAGCAGTTCGATGAAGAACGGCATGTCCTCGGCGGGCCCGCGCTCGATCAGCGTCAGGACGAATTCCCCCTGCTCCAGGCTGACGAAGAAATTGCTGTTCTCGGTGCCAGCGGCGATGCCCTGGAAGTCGAGCAGGCGGCCCAGCTCATACGGCGCCAGAAAGGTTTCCAGCTCAGGCCGGGTCACGGGGGTGAAGACTGACATGATGAAAAGAAGCCCATGCGGGCACTTCCACCCGGAAGTGCCTGGTTGATGTGAACGATACGCCTCAGATTACCACTCGAAGATCTTCCAGGACGGAATCAGCATGTCCGGCTGGTCGGATCGAATGAAGTTACCTTCGGAGCCATCGGCGCGTACCAGGAAATAAGGCTTGCCGTGCTTGGGCGTCACCTTGATCGCATACAGGAAACCGTTCTGCCGGTACTCCTGGATGGTTTTGTCGCCTTCCGTGCGAATGGTTACATCGGGATCTGCCGATGGAGCGTCTTCCGCCGCCAGGGTGACGACCGGCATGGTGGCCAACAGACCGAGCAGTAACAGGCGATTGAGTGTACGCATGATAACCTTGTCCCTTTGTCGTCAATTGTTCCCGCTATTCTAGCGCCGGACCTGCCGAAAAGGTTGATTCTCCTCATGAGCCAAGCGCCCCTCGTCCTGGTGGACGGTTCCTCCTACCTCTACCGCGCCTTCCATGCGCTGCCGCCGCTGACCACCTCCAAGGGCATGCCCACCGGTGCGGTCAAGGGCGTACTGAACATGCTCAAGAGCCTGCGCAAGCAGTACCCGGACAGCCTCTTCGCGGTGGTCTTCGACGCCAAGGGCGGCACTTTTCGCGACGCCATGTTCGCCGCATACAAGGCCAACCGCCCGAGCATGCCTGACGACCTGCGCGTGCAGATAGAGCCGTTGCACGCCAGCGTCAGGGCCTTGGGCTACCCGTTACTGTGTGTCGACGGGGTCGAGGCCGACGATGTCATCGGTACGCTGGCACGCAGCAGTGCAGCCCTGGGGCGACCGGTGGTCATCTCGACCGGTGACAAGGACATGGCACAATTGGTGGACGGGCACATTACGCTGGTCAACACCATGACCGGTAGCGTGCTGGACGTAGCTGGCGTGCACGAGAAATTTGGCGTCGGTCCCGAACACATCATCGATTTCCTCGCCCTGATGGGCGACAAGGTCGACAACATCCCGGGCGTACCGGGCGTGGGCGAGAAGACCGCCGTCGGCTTGCTGACGGGCATCGGTGGCGGCCTGAGCGACCTGTACGCCAACCTCGACAAGGTTCCGGAGCTGCCTATTCGTGGCGCCAAGGGCCTGCCGGCCAAGCTCGAGGAGCACCGCGATGCGGCGTTCCTTTCCTATGAACTGGCGACCATCAAGATCGACGTGCCGCTGGACATCGAAGTCGATGCACTGGTGTGTGGCGAGCCGGACCGCGAAGCCTTGCTGGCGTTGTATACGGAAATGGAATTCAAGAGCTGGATCGCTGAAGTCCAGCGCGATGCGGCTCAGGCCGGTGACATGGTCGCCCCGCTGCAAGCGCCTGCGGCCAAGGTCGAGCCCAAATACGAGACCCTTCTCGATCAGGCGCGTTTCGACGCCTGGCTCGACAAGCTGCGCCAGGCACCGTTGTTCGCCTTCGACACCGAGACCACCAGCCTGGACGCCCAGCAGGCGAAGCTGGTCGGCCTGTCGTTCGCGGTCGAGCCTCATGAGGCCGCCTATGTGCCGCTGGCCCACGATTACGAGGGCGCCCCGGCACAGCTGGACCGCGACCGCGTGCTGCTGGCACTCAAGCCGCTGCTGGAAGACCCGGCCAAGGGCAAGATCGGTCAAAACGCCAAGTACGACATCAATATCCTGGCCAACTGCGCCTTGGGCGGCGACCCGTCCCAGGGCATCCAGATGCGCGGCGTGACCTACGACACCATGCTCGAATCCTACGTGCTGGATTCGACCGCCACCCGCCACGACATGGACAGCCTGGCGCTCAAATACCTGGATCACAGCACCATCGCGTTCGAGGACATCGCCGGCAAAGGCGCCAAGCAATTGACCTTCAACCAGATCCCGCTGGAAAAGGCCGGCCCCTACGCCGCCGAGGACGCCGATATCACCCTGCGCCTGCACCATGCTTTGCAAGAGCGCCTGGCCAGGACCCCGAGCGTGCAGCCGGTGTTGATGGACATCGAGATGCCACTGGTGCCGGTGCTGGCCAAGATCGAGCGCCAGGGCGCGTTGGTCGATGCCGAGCTGCTCAAGGTGCAGAGCGGTGAGCTGGGCGTGAAAATGGCCGAGCTTGAGCGTGAGGCTTTCGCGCTGGCGGGCGAGGAGTTCAACCTGGGCTCGCCTAAGCAGTTGGGCGTGATCCTCTACGACAAGCTGGGCATGCCGGTGCTGAGCAAGACCGCCAAGGGCCAGCCCTCCACGGCCGAAGCGGTGCTGGCCGAGCTCGCCGAGCAGGATTACCCGCTGCCCACGGTGCTGATGGAGTACCGCTCCCTGAGCAAGCTCAAGAGTACCTACACCGACAAGCTGCCGGAGCAGATCAACCCGCGCACCGGGCGTATCCACACCTCCTACCAGCAGGCCGTGGCAGCCACCGGGCGCCTGTCGTCCAGCGACCCGAACCTGCAGAACATTCCGGTGCGCACCGCCGAAGGGCGTCGGATTCGCCAGGCATTCGTTGCCAGCCCCGGCTACAAGCTGCTGGCGGCCGACTATTCACAGATCGAGCTGCGCATCATGGCTCACCTGGCCAAGGATGAAGGCCTGTTGCACGCTTTTCGCAATGACCTGGATGTGCACCGCGCGACCGCCGCGGAGGTCTTCGGTGTGCCGCTGGAGCAGGTCACCCACGACCAGCGCCGCAGCGCCAAAGCGATCAACTTTGGCCTGATCTATGGCATGAGTGCCTTTGGCCTGGCCAAACAGATTGGCGTCGATCGCAAGCAGTCCCAGGATTACATCGACCGCTATTTCGCCCGTTACCCCGGTGTGCTGGCCTACATGGAGCGCACCCGCGCCCAGGCCGCCGAGCAGGGCTTCGTCGAGACCTTGTTTGGCCGTCGGCTGTACCTGCCGGACATCAACGCGAAGAACCCGGCGCTGCGCAAGGGCGCCGAGCGCACCGCGATCAACGCGCCGATGCAGGGCACTGCGGCGGACATCATCAAGCGCGCCATGGTGGCTGTAGATAACTGGCTGACCGAGAGCGGTCTGGATGCGCGCGTGATCTTGCAGGTACATGACGAACTGGTGCTGGAGGTGCGTGAGGACCTGGTCGAGCAGGTGCGGGAGCAGATCCGCCCGTATATGAGCAATGCCGCGCAGTTGGATGTGCCGTTGCTGGTGGAAGTGGGCATTGGCTCGAATTGGGACGAAGCTCACTGAATCGAGCAAAGGAAGCAGGATAGGATCTGCTGCGAGGGTCGTGGATCCGCTGCTGGCTCAGCGCTGGCGGTTCTGAGGTTTCATGAAACTATCGCAAATAGTTTTCAGGGCCTCGGAACTAAACCGGTGAACCGGGACTCAGAGTAACTGAATGGCTGGTGAAGCCTTTCGATGCTCCTATGTTGTGTTAAGTGTTGGCAGATACCCGGACCCCGCCCTAGCGGTCCGGACTTGAACCCCGAACTTCCCCCTCCCCATACGAAGTCCGGGGTTTTTTTTGCCCGCGATTCCTGTTTACGCCCCTGTGGGAGCGGCCTTGCGCCGCGAAAGGCGGCATCGGAGTTTCAGCGTCATTGCATAAGTTGCCGGGCTGCTATGCAGCCCTTTCGCGACCAAGGCCGCTCCTGCGCAGGGGCAGTTTTACGCGACAGGCTTGTCTTTCAGTTCCATCCATTCGGCCAGCACGCCATAGGCTTCCTCGAGGCCCTGGCGCTTGGGTGCCGAGAACAGTTGGATGGTCACGCCCTCACCCCAACCCTTGCGGATTTCCGACTGCACCTTGAGCAGCGTGTTCTTGGCCGCGCCGAAGGTGAGCTTGTCGGCTTTGGTGAGCAGGATGTGCATCGGCATGGTGCTGGCCTTGGACCAGTCGAGCATCATCTTGTCGAAGTCGGTCATCGGGTGGCGCACATCCATCAGCAGGATCACCCCGCGCAGACATTCTCGGCTGCCCAGGTAGGCTTCCAGGTGATGCTGCCAGTGCTGCTTGAGCGGAATCGGGACTTTTGCATATCCGTAGCCTGGCAGGTCGACCAAACGCCGTTCATCGTCCAGACTGAAGAAATTCAACAGTTGGGTGCGCCCGGGGGTCTTCGAGGTACGCGCCAGGCTGGCATGGGTCAGGGTATTGAGGGCGCTGGATTTGCCAGCGTTGGAACGACCGGCGAAAGCCACCTCGTAACCCTGGTCTTGAGGGCATTGTTCGACCTTGGCTGCGCTAAGGGCGAATTTGGCTTTCTGGCAGAGGCCGAGGATGGGGTTTTTGACTTGCATGGGATATCCGATATGGGTGTTGCCAAGGCCAGCCATTCAGGCGCTGGGCGCGGCAAGCTGTGTCGTTTCCGTTTGGATGGCGGAAGTATATAATGCCCCAGTTTTTGTGTGCGCATTATCCCGGCGTAGGATGATGTGCATGGGGTGTCGAACAATAGCTCGCGCATTAGAACGCAGCGCGGCCCCCAACCCTGAAAGGTCGTTGCGCATGGCGAAATGGCTGCTTGCTGTCGGTATGTTCCTGCCGTTTTTCAGCGCTCAGGCTACACAGGATCCCGAGGTGTTGTACAACCGCACGTGTGCGGCCTGTCACTCCGGGCAGTTGCCACAGGCCCCCCAACGGGGTGACCGGGCAGCGTGGGAACCGAGGCTTGCGCAAGGTATGGATGCACTGGTGGCGCATGTTACCCAGGGTTTCAAGGCTATGCCGCCGCGTGGATTGTGCATGGACTGCAGTACCGAGGACTACCGGTCTGTCATCCTCTGGATGAGCGAAAGTCCCGATACATAACATTTCACCCCTAGCCGTGTTGGATTAGCTGATGAACAAACTATTCGTGAGTCTGCTGTTGACCATGGGTGTCGCAGGTGCGGCCAATGCTGCGGAACCCATCAAAGGCGATGCTGCTGCCGGTCAGGCCAAGACAGCCGTCTGTGGAGCCTGCCACAACCCCGACGGCAACAGCTTGGCGCCGAACTTCCCCAAACTTGCCGGCCAAGGCCAGCGTTACCTCGAAAAACAGCTGCACGACATCAAGTCCGGCAAGCGTACCGTGCTGGAGATGACCGGCATGCTGGCCAACTTCAACGACCAGGACCTGGCTGACATTGCCGCCTACTTCTCCAGCCAGAAGGGCAGCGTCGGTGCGGCTGATCCCAAGCTGGTCGAGCGTGGCCGTGCGCTGTTCAATGGCGGCGACCTGGAAAAAGGCATGCCGGCGTGCACCGGTTGCCATTCGCCAAATGGCGCGGGTATTGCCCTGGCGGGCTTCCCGCACCTGGGTGGCCAGCACGCCCAGTACGTGGCCAAGCAGCTCACCGACTTCCGCGAGGGCAACCGTACCAACGACGGCGATGCCATGACCATGCGATCGGTCGCGGGCAAACTGAGCAACAAGGACATCGAGGCCTTGGCCAGTTACATCCAGGGTTTGCACTGAGGCCTGGACAGGCTCGTCGCGAGCACAGGCCCTGCGCATTAACGTTCGGTTAATGCTGTCTGGCAAAGATGAAAGGGCGGCCTGGACCGCCCTTTTTTCTGTCCATAGCCGTTACACTAGAGAACTTGAGCCCTTCCCGACCGGTCTGAGCTACCGGTCGCGTCGAGGCGACCAATGACTGCTTAGGAGTAAAGCATGCGTAAACTGATTCTCAGCGCTGCGCTGGTCGCCGCCAGCGTATTCGGGATGACTGCCGTACAGGCTGCGGAGCCTGTCGAAGGTCAGCAATATTTCGAGCTGAGCAACCCCGTTCCTGTTTCCGTACCCGGCAAGATCGAAGTCGTCGAGCTGTTCTGGTACGGCTGCCCGCACTGCTACCACTTCGAACCGACCATCAACCCGTGGGCTGAAAAACTGCCGGCCGACGTCAACTTCAAGCGTGTGCCTGCCATGTTCGGCGGCCCGTGGGACGCCCACGGCCAGATGTTCCTGACCCTCGAAGCCATGGGCGTCGAGCACAACGTCCATGCCGCAGTCTTCGATGCCATCCAGAACAAGCGCATGCGCCTGACCAAGCCTGAAGAAATGGCCGACTTCCTCGCTACCCAGGGCGTGGACAAGGAGAAGTTCCTTGCCACCTTCAATTCGTTCGCCATCAAAGGTCAGGTGCAGCAGGCCAAGGACCTGGCGAAGAAGTACGAAATCACCGGCGTACCGAGCATGGTCGTCAACGGCAAGTACCGCTTCGACCTGGGTACCGCCGGCGGGCCGGAAGGCGTGCTGGATGTCGCCGACCAGCTGATCGCCAAGGAGCGCGCCGCTAAGTAAGCGGCGTTGCCCATGAACCGCTTTCGCTCAACGCGCCTGGTTGGCCTGCGACAGCCGCAGGTCAACGAGCATCACCTGCAGGCCTCGGGCCTGCCGGCCGATGGGCGACTGCGGTTGCTCAGCTTCAATATCCAAGTCGGTATCAGCACCGAGCGCTATCGGCATTATCTAACCCGCAGCTGGCAGCACCTGCTGCCGCACACCGGGCGTGCCGGTAACCTGCAGCGTATCGGTGAACTGCTCGGCGATTTCGATCTCGTGGCCCTGCAGGAGGCCGATGGTGGTAGCCTGCGTTCGGGCTATGTCAATCAGGTCGAGCATCTGGCCCAACTCGGGGCCTTCCCGTACTGGTACCAGCAGCTCAATCGCAATCTGGGGCGTTTCGCGCAGCACAGCAATGGCGTGCTCAGCCGCCTCAAGCCCCAGCATCTTGAAGATCACCCCCTGCCCGGCCCGGCCGGTCGAGGTGCGATACTGGTGCGCTTCGGCGAAGGCGAAGACGCCTTGATCGTGGTGATGATGCACCTGGCCCTCGGTGCCAAGACCCGGGCCCGGCAACTGGCCTATGTCCGTGAGCTGATTGGCGGTTACCGCCACCAGGTGCTCATGGGCGACATGAACACCCACGCCAATGACTTGCTCGAGCACTCGCCTCTTCGCGATCTGGGCCTGATCGCGCCTCAGGTCGAGGCCACCTTCCCCAGCTGGCGCCCCCAGCGTTGCCTGGACCACATCCTGCTCAGCCCGAGCCTGACCCTGGAGCGGGTCGAGGTGCTGGCCCAGCCAATTTCCGACCACCTTCCGGTTGCTGTCGAGATTCGTTTGCCTGATGCACTGACTGTGGATACGCTGCCGGCTTTGGGCTGATTGCTATCACCGGTTTGCGGATCCAGGCATGACAGACGAAGGCGAGCGCTGGAAAGAGAAGTACCTCAAAAGCATCGAACAGCAAGAGAAGCTGGAGCGCCGTTGGGAGGCTCGTCTCGATTTGCTGCGTCGCGGCCTGGTGCGCAGCACCCTGGCGGCCGAAGGCAGCGACAAGACGGTCGATCAATGCATGAAGGAAATGCGCGAGGTCATCCGCAGCGACAACATGGACGCCGGCCTCGCCGGGCTGTTGCCGCGCCTGGAAAAAGCCGTGCTGGACTCCGAGCAGCGCCGCGAAACCCGCATGACACAGGTCAGCGAGGCCTTGACCTCTCTGGTCGAGCAGTTGCAGCGTTTGCCTTTGCCCGGTGATATCGCCCGGCCCCTGAAGAAACTCTCCAAGAAACTCGATGGTGGGGTGAGCCAGTCTCGCGAGCTGCCGCCGTTGTTGGGCGAGTTGAGCGGCCTGCAGGGGCGCGCCTTGAGCGTGCTGCAACGACCCGACGAAGAGCCACGACCAGGATTTCTCCAGCGGCTGTTCGGCGGCCGCGAGGCGGAGCTTGAGCCCGCTGCCGCACTTGCAGAGGCCAGTCCAGCCGAGGTTCACGAAAGGCCAATGGCCGAGCCTGTGGTATCGGCCGATGTGGATGAACTGCAGCCTTTGACGCAAGCACAGGCAGAGCCCGTGCAGGTTGCTCAGCAAGCGGTCGAGGCGTCGGCCCCTGCGTCTGACATCGAGGGGCCTGAGCTGGATGCTGCCGACGAGCCTTGCGCGCAAGAGGATACGTTGGAGTCGCTACCACTAGCGGAAAGCCCTGAGGCAGTTTCCTCGTCACCGACCGAGGCCGAATCTGCCGACGAGCCCGTCGCTGTCGCCGAGCCGGAGCCTGTCGACACTCAAAACGCACCAGAAGAAGACGGCCCGTATGCTCTGCCAGATGCTGTGGAGCCTCCCTACAGCACCGTTGCGGCGCACATCGAGCAGACCCTGATCGGCCTGCTCGATGACCTGAGCCTGCCGGAACGCCACAAGGCCCAGGCACTGGCCATGCGCGAGCGGGTGTCGCGTGGGCTGAACTGGTATGAGCTGATTCCGGTGCTCGATGACTTGGCCGTGCTCATGCTGGCCATCACCGACAGCGGCCAGCATGAGTTCGAGGCCTACCTGCAGCAGCTCAACGGGCGCCTGGAAACCTTCCAGAGCCACCTGCAAGAGGCCAGTGCCGGGCATGCCGACAACAGCTACGCCGCGCGTGAGCTTGACCACCAGTTGCGTGAGCAGGTCGACGGCCTGCAAAGCAGTGTGCAGGGCGCCGCTGACGTGGACAGCCTCAAGCACATCCTGGAGAAGCGCCTCGAAGGCTTGCTGAGCACCATGGACGAGCATCGGCATGAGCGCGACCGTCGCGAGCAGGAGCTGGCGGGCCGCTTGCAAGGTCTGGCCGATCGGGTGGCGAACATGGAGCAGGAAGCCCTCGGCTACCGCGAGCACCTTGAGGAGCAGCGCCAGAAAGCCCTGCTCGACCCTCTTACCGGGCTGCCCAACCGTGCAGCCTGGTCGGAGCGCGTCGAGCGTGAAGTCCAGCACTGGCAGGCCCATGGTGGGCATTTGCTGATGGCGATCCTCGACCTGGACCACTTCAAGCGGATCAACGACAACTATGGGCACCTGGCCGGCGACAAGGTGCTCAAGATCGTTGCCGATCAGTTGCGCAAGCGTCTGCGTGGACAGGATTTCATCGCCCGCTTCGGTGGCGAGGAGTTCGTCGTGCTGCTTCCGCAGACTCCACCTGCAGTCGGCCTCAAGCTGGCCGAGACCTTGCGGGCGGCTATCGAGGCCTGCCCGTTCCACTTCAAGGGTGAGCGGGTGGTGATCACCACCTCCATTGGCCTGAGCGCCTTCCGCACGGGCGAGCGAGGCGACCAGGTCCTCAAGCGCGCGGACGACGCGTTGTACCGGGCCAAGGATCAAGGCCGCAATCGCGTGGAACAGGCATAGCTATATTTACCGCATTCGCTGCGACCCTGACGCTGACAATGGTCCGCCGAAAACCTGAAGGACAGGTTTCGGCACCTTGATCAAACAGGAGTAGCGAATGAAAGCAATGAAAGGATTGGCCGTTTTTGCCATGGTGCTGGCCATGCAGACGACTGCAATGGCCAAAGAACGAGTGTTTACTGCCCATGTGGCGGCTGACGGCACGCTGTTGCGGCAGTCCCCGAACTGGATCACCGACATCAAGCATCAACCCCAGCCCAACTATTTCAGTTTGTACAAACTGACGTTGAACAAACAGGTTGTGCGCCAAGACCCGGGCTTTTGCACGGTCTCGGCCATCGATGCCAGCAGTTACGATCGCCAGCTGTATGGACAGGCCAAGGTAACCGGCAAGCCTTTGGCGGAGAAGGTCGGCGTGATGACTCAGCTGGTCGACAAGAAAGGGCCCAGTGGCGATAACGCCCTGGAGTTTCTCTTGATGTGCACGCGGTGATTGTGTTTCCCGAGCTGTAGCGAGACGTGCACGTTATACTGTAGCGCTGATGCCGATTACTTTACTGACGTGCCCTCTCTCATGAAAACGCTTTTCGCCGGGCTGATGTTGTTGATGCTGGCTGGCTGCTCAAGCGGCCTGCGGATCGACCGTAGCCATCCCTCCGTCAACCACGACAGCCGTATCCAGTTCGTCGTACTGCATTACACCAATGCATCCCTGGAGCGCTCCCTGGCCTTGCTGACCCATGGCGAAGTCAGCAGTCATTACCTGGTTGGTGATGGGCCGGCCACCGTTTATCAACTGGTGGATGAAAACCGTCGGGCCTGGCATGCCGGCGACAGTCAGTGGCAAGGGCGCACTTGGCTGAACTCCAGCTCCATCGGTATCGAGATCGTCAACCCAGGCTACACCGACACCCCCAACGGCCGCATCTGGCACCCCTACAGCGAGGCTCAGGTCCAGGCCTTGATCGCGTTGCTCAAGGATATCGTCAAGCGCAACCACATCGAGCCGCGTCACATCATTGGCCACAGTGACATCGCGCCGCTGCGCAAGCTCGATCCCGGGCCGCTGTTCCCGTGGAAACGTCTCGCTGATGCAGGCCTGGGCGTTTGGCCGCAGGCCAATGCCGTTGCGCGACAGCAAGCGTATTTCAGCGTCAATCCTCCGACAATCAGCTGGTATCAGCAGCAACTGGCGCGTTTCGGCTATGCCATCGAGCAGACCGGCGAGCTCGATGTGGCCACTCGTCATGTGATAGCGGCCTTCCAGATGCGTTTCCGCCCTCAGCGCTTCGACGGCATGCCGGATGCGCAGACCGCCGCAATGCTGCAGGTATTGAATCAGTCGCGCTGAGAAACGGTAACGAAACCTTTCTGATGGTGTCATACGCCAAACGGGCAGGCTGACTTCTCGCACAGTTGCTATACCTCTTGGTAATCAACTGGATGCCTGTGATGTCAGCCTTCCTTGTGACACTGCGTCAAATTTTACACCGTCCCTGGATGCTGGCTGGACTGGCCGCATTTTCCAGCGCAGTCGTACTGCTTGCTGGAAGCTTCGGTGTCGCGCTGCAACAGATGAAACAGAGCGAAAGCGCCCAGATGAACGCCCGGGGCGAGCGTTTTCTGGAGCGGCTGGAGCAGATCTTCGGCCAGTTGCGCGAGGGCGTAGACCAACTGCAGGCACAACCTCTGCGTGGGTGCGATGCCGCGATGGTCGCAGCCTTGCAGCAGATCGGCCTGAGTTCGCGATTCATCTACGAGGCTGCCTATGTGGACGGTGCGGTGGTCTGCTCCAGCCGTGGCGCCGAAAGCACCCTCGAACCCCTTCGTGCCCCGGACATCCAGGGCCCCACCTACAGTTATTGGCTCAATACCAGCACCGAGCCTAACGAGAACCTCGCCGCCTTGATGTTGGGGCGCGGCAAGTTCCTGGTATCCACCTCGCGGGGCCATCTTTCCGATGTGGTCGACTTGCCGCCTGGTAGCAGTGTGCTGGTCGTGCTCGACCACGGAACCCGAGCCATTCCCGTGCTCGGCCCGCCCCAACGTTGGCCCCCGCCAACGGTGGACTGGCCGCCGCCACCGAATCAGTCGTTGCTTGAGAAGAATGACTGGTTGCTCTATCACATGCCGACCAACTCGCCTGACTACCAACTGGTGCTGATAGCCCCCCGCGCCGGCCTGCCTCTGAAGATGAACGGGATGCTCTGGTTGCTGTTTCCGGGCAGCCTGGTACTGGCCTGTTGCGTCGGCTGGTTGGTGCTGCAACTGATCCTGCAACGGCGCTCGATGAGTTCGGAGCTGCAAAACGCCTTGCGCCGGGGTGAACTGCAGGTGCTCTACCAGCCGATATTCGAGCTCGACAGCCGGCGTTGCGTCGGTGCCGAGGCCCTGGTGCGCTGGCTGCGACCGGATGGTTCTTTGACCAGCCCGGACCTGTTCATTCCGTTGGCCGAGAACACCGGGCAGATCCGCCAGATCACGGATTTCGTGCTGCAACGGGTGCTGGAGCAACTGGGCCAGTTGCTGAGGGCCAATCCCTCGCTGTACATCTCGGTGAACCTGGCGGCCTGCGACGTGATGGTCCCGCGCATCGGGCGTGTCGCGGCCCGGTTGCTGGCGCATCATCGGGTGGCTGCGAGCCAGATCGCCTTCGAGGTGACCGAGCGGGGGCTGATCGATGTGGTGGTGGCACGTGACAATCTGCAGGCCTTGCGCGCGGTAGGGCATCAGGTGTTGATCGACGACTTCGGTACAGGCTATTGCAGCCTGGCTTATCTACAGACGCTCCCAGTCGATTGCCTGAAGATCGACAAGGCTTTCATCGATGCACTGGGTCACGATGCCGCGAGCAGTGGTGTGGCCCCGCATATCATTCGCATGGCCCACTCCCTGCATTTGCGGGTGATCGCCGAAGGGATCGAATGCGAGGACCAGGCGCAGTTGCTCAACAGTGAAGGCGTCAATTATGGGCAAGGCTGGCTGTTTGCCCATCCGCTCACTGCCCGGCAGTTCACCGAGCTGGTGACTCGCCAGCGGCGCAATAGCAAATAGAAGACGGTGACCGCTTCGCGGGTACAACGGTGTTATTGGGCGCGCCGAGAACCTGCGGGTTTATCCGCGAAAAGCACCCTGCGATGAAGGAGCCCTATATCGGCAGCGTCATGTAGAACTGCGTCCCCTGCCCCGGCCGGGAATACACGCCCATCCGGCCGCCATGCAGTTGGACGATCTCCTTGCACAGTGCCAGGCCCAACCCGGCCCCGCCTTTCTTGCGTCCGACCTGGACGAAGGGTTCGAAGATCCTGGCCTGCTGCCCATAGGCGATGCCTTCGCCGTTGTCCTCGACCCCAATGATCACCCGCTCGGCGTGCCGCCGTGCATGCAGACGAATGTTTCCGTCGCTGGCGGTGTGACGAATCGCGTTGTGCAACAGGTTGTCCAGCACCCGGTCCAGCTGCGCAGCGTCTGCCTGGATGCGCGGCAGAGGGGGCTGCAGGTCGATGAACAGTTCGATGTGTTTTTGTTCCGCCTGCTCGGCAAAGCGCGAGTGGGCCCGCTCGAGCAACTCCTCGATGCTACAGGGCGACAGCTCCAGCTTCTGCAGGCCGCTCTGGTAGCGGGAGAAATTCAGCAGGTCATTGATCAGCTGGGTCAGGCGCTGCATTTCTTCGCCGATGGTGTCGAGCAGGTCGTTTTCCCGCGCCTGAGGTGGAAACGTCACCCGCTCTCGCAGCAGGCCGAACGCCATGTGCATGCCGGTCACCGGCGTTCGCAGCTCATGGGAGGCACGCAGGACGAACTCACTGCGCACCCGTTCGAACGCCCGCTGTTCGGTGACGTCGTGCAGCACCATCACGGCGCCCAGGATCGGCCCTTGCGGGCGGCTGACGGGCGTCAGGCTGTAGGTCAGCAGCCGGGTTTCGTCGTCCACCTCGATGCTGAGGTCGTCCGGTGGCCGGTCCAGGTTGCCGCCGCGCAGAACCTGGCGCAGCTGTTGCTCAAGCTCCGGGCGCTGCAAGGCTTCGGCAAGGCCCGTCCCGACCCGGCTGGCGTCCCAGCCCAACTGGCGTTGCGCTACGGGGTTCAGGTGTTCCAGGCGGCCCTGACGGTCGATGATCAGCAGACCGTCGTCGATGCTATCCAGGACAGCCTGCAGGCGCTGCTGACCCGCCAGCAGTTCGTCGATGTTGGTGGCCTGATGCTTGCGCAGGGCATCGGCCATCAGCCCGAAGCGCCGGGTAAGCTGGTTGAGCTCGGTGGCCTGGGTGACCGGCAAGGTGACGTCGAAATTGCCTTGGCCGACTTGGTCGGCAGCCTTGGCCAAGGCCTCGATGGGTTGTCCGAAGCGTCGGGCGATGTTGTGCGCCGTGACGAACCCGAGCACCAGTACCACCAAGCCCATCAGGCCAAGAACGCCGCTGATCAGCAAGGCGCGGTCGCGCGCCTGTTCCTCGCTGCGCGTGACGTGCTCCAGGGCTTGCTTGTGCGAGTCGATCAGGTCGGTACGGACCTGGTTGAAGGCGGCGCCCAAGGGCTGCTCGGTGTCCATGCTGCGCGCAGGCGCCGCGCTGTCGCGGTAAGCCTGGAGGAAGGCCTGGTAGTTGCTGCTGGCCTTGCTGAAGGCGGTGCGTTCGCCGCCCTCGGCGAGGCCTTGGGTGAGCAGGCTCTGAAAGTCTTCCTGCAGCGTCACCAAATTGCGTGGGTCAGTGTCCGCGTCGAGGATGAGCGTCAACTGCTCGCCCAGGTTCTGGCGCAGCTTGAGCCCGATCTCCAGCGTATGGGTGGTATCGCGCACCAACCGCTGCTGCATAGTGGACATCTGCATCACGCTGACCAGCCCGAACAGCAGGCCGAGCAACGCCACGGTGACCAAGGCCGAGATGCTCAGGAAAAGCCGCGTGCGCAGCTTCATGGGCCATTTCATAGGTTGTACTGCTTACGCTTGCGATACAGGGTCGAGGCGTCGATACCCAGTGTCTTGGCCGCCTGGTCCAGGGTATCGCTGGCCGCCAGCACTGCGCCGATGTGCGCCCGTTCGAGCTCGTCCAGGCTCAGGGCTGCGCCGATGCGTGGTGCGTTGCTGGTAGGGGGCTCGGCCATGCCCAGGTGGCTGACTTCCACACGCTCCTGCGAGCAGATGATGCTTGCCCGCTCTACTACGTTGCGCAGTTCGCGGATGTTGCCCGGCCAGCGGTAATTGAGCAGTGCCGTGCGAGCTTCGTCGCTGAATACCCGTGCGGGCCGGGCATATTCCTTGACGAAGCGGGCCAGGAAGCGTTCGGCGAGCATGAGGATGTCCTCGCTGCGTTCGCGCAGGGGTGGCAAATGCAGGGTGATGACATTCAAGCGGTAGAGCAGGTCTTCGCGGAAGCGACTCTCACGGACCATTTCTTCGAGGTTGAGGTTGGTCGCCGCGAGGATGCGCACATCGGCGCGACGGGTGACAGGGTCACCGACCCGCTCGTATTCCTTGTCCTGGATGAACCGCAGCAACTTGGGCTGCAGGGTCAGGGGGAAGTCGCCGATTTCATCGAGGAACAACGTCCCGCCGTCCGCCTGGCTGACGCGGCCCAGGGTGCTTTCGCTGGCCCCGGTAAAGGCTCCGCGGGTATGGCCGAACAACTCGCTTTCCATCAGCTCGGCATTGAGCGACGGGCAGTTGATGGTCACGCAGGCCTTGCGCGTTCGCTTGCTCCAGCCATGGATGGCGCGGGCCAGTTCGCCCTTACCGGTGCCGGATTCGCCCAGAATGAGAATGTTGGCATCGGTGCTCGCCACCTGGCGGGCGGTTTCCAGCACCGCCATCATGGCCGGGCTATGGGAGTCCAGGCCATCCTTGGGTTTGCGCACCTCGCCTTCGAGGGCCTCCAGGCGAGCGGACAACTGACGGACTTCCAACTGTTTGGCGGTGGCCAGGCGCAGCTGGTCGGGGCTGCAGGGTTTGACCAGGTAATCAGCGGCACCGGCCTGGATGGCATCCACCGCCGTGTCGACCGCTGAATGCGCGGTGACGATGACAACACGCATCCATGGTGCCTGGATGCGCATCTGGGCCAACACGTCGAGGCCATTGTCCTCGCCCAGGCGCAGGTCGAGGAAGCACAGGTCGAACACCTGGCGTTGCAGCAGGGCTTCGGCCTGGGCGGCACTGCTGGCCGTGGCCACGCTGTAGCCCTCGTCTTCCAGGCAATAGCGGAAGGTTCGCAGGATCGCGGATTCGTCATCCACCAGCAGAATGCGGCCTTGATTGTCCTGGGCTGATTCCATTTTCCTGCGCTCCTTCGGGATTGATCTCAATTAGTCTCGGAAAAATCGGGCAAGTTGCATGGTCAATTCTGAAGGAATCCGTCCTTTGCATGCTAGCCAATGGCCTTTCCTTTGCCCGGAACCTGCCGTTGGCAGGCAGTCAGAAAGAAGACAGCGGGCTGGCATGGGGGTTGCGACGATTCTCTCTTTATATGTCACCGACGGAGGACTCGACATGCCTTTTTCCTCACGAACCTTGGTGCTGACGGCGGGCCTGCTGATCGCGGTGCCGCCGGTTTTCGCCGATCCGGTCCAGGACGCGCGCCTGGAAGGTGCCTTGCAGACCGCTTTGGCACTCAATCGAGTGCTCAACCCGTTTCGCATCGAAGTGGCGGTCAATGGCGACCGTGCGAAGCTGACCGGCGAGGTGGAAAACGAGGTCGAGCGCCAGCTGGCCGAACATGTCGCCCTCGCCACCCGCGGTATCGAGCAGGTCGACAACCAACTTCGGGTAAACCCGGCATTGGTCGAGCGGCCGCTGGAACTGCGCGCCTATGCCCAGCGTCTGGAAGACGCCACGCTGGCGGCGGTGATTCATGCACGGCTGCTGTGGAGCCGTATCACCGAGAAAGCGCCCATCGAGGTGGAAAGCCGTGAGGGTGTGGTCACCTTGCGCGGCAAGGTAGACAGCGCCGAGGCCAAGGAGCTGTCCGGCGTGCTGGCACGTACCACCGATGGGGTGCACTTGGTCAACAACCTGGTCAGCCTGGACAGCGCTGCCATGGCCAAGGCGCGGGAGAAGCCTGTCGATGCGCCGGTCGGCCGGCAGCCCAGCGACAACTGGATCGTCGACAAGATCCAGAGCAGTTACCGCTATAGCCGCAACCTGGACGGCCTGAATCTCAAGGTGGCCAGTGAGCAGGGTATGGTCCGGCTTTCCGGTGAGGTGGTCAGCAGCGAACAGAAGACCATTGCCGTGGAGGTGGCGCGGCAAATCATCGGCGTGCGAGGCGTGGATGCCGACCTGTTGAAAGTCGCGAGCAAGGTGGAGGGTTGATCGTGCAAAACGCACGGCCTCAACCGGCCCATCGTGCAGGATACGCGCTCGACAGTTATCAGGCTTCTTTGTAACTCTATGATTTAAAAAGATATTTATAGAATTCAAAGGCTGGCATGCAGGCTGCAACTTCCTGCCTAGGTTTCGAATAAAAACACAGCAGGAGGAGCCGGCATGAATCGCCCATTCGTCAACCGCCCGCAGATTGCGCAATTGCCCTGGCGCCAATGTCTGTTCCTGGGCTTTGCGCTGCTGCTGACGCTTGCCGCTGGCCAGTTCTACTACAGCTGGCAGACTGCGCGTCTGGCCGAACAGGTGGCGGCGCAGACCGCACTGTTGACGCAGATTCAGGCGAGCCATGCCAATACGTTGGTCAAAGCCACTGCGCCATTGCCGGCTGCGATGGCTTCGCCAACCAACCTGGACAGCGTCATCCATGAGGAACGCTGGGTGTTCTGATCGCCGTACCGGATCGATTTCAAAAAAGAAAGGAGAACCATCATGCTGAGTTGGGCTATCACCTTCCTGATCATCGCCATTGTCGCTGCTGTACTGGGCTTCGGTGGTATCGCCGGCGCAGCCACTGGCATCGCGAAGATTCTGTTCATCGTCTTCCTGGTCCTGTTCGTGGCTTCTTTCTTCTTCGGACGCGGCAGAGGTTGAGCATGAGCCGGATGCTTTGCACAGCCCTGGCCACCGCCTTGTTGATGGGCGGTGGCACATCGGCCATAGCGGCCAACGATGGCCAGGTCCGGGTCGATCAGTTACTGGGTTCGGACCCCGAGTACCGCGAAACCTGGCAGGACACAGTTAAAGGCGAGGAACGCCTGCCCGACTGGGTGATCAATCTTTCCGGCAGCTCGCAGCAGCAGATGTCGGCGGTTACCGAGGACGGTGACCAATACCTGGTCGGGCCTTTGTGCGAGTCCCAGTCCAATTGCACGTACAAGCGCCTCGTGGTGGCGTTCAGTTGGGACAAGGACCATGCCTACGGGATGCTCGTCGAAGTTCCCGAAGGACTGCCCGCGGACAAGTCGCCCACCCGGCACGCGCAGTATCGCTGGTTGGGTGACCCGGACGACGGGATGAAAGCCCTGCTGCAGGAGCAGCTCAAGCGTGACCCGAAGTGGTACTGACCGACGGTCACGGGTGTGTAACGTGCTAGAAGCTGAACCTTTTTATTTTTCAGGCTTCTATGATGCGCCGCTCCGAGGAGGGGTGACGCATGACCAAGGGGCTGGGCTGTTCTGATTGTTGCAGGATCGGAGTGGCCTAGGGGTACAGGGAGTACCTCCGTCATGGGCCGGGTCAGGAAGGGCGGTGTCGGAAGTTTTGACCTGCGGCGTCAGATGAGGCGCAAGGGCCAGGTCAGACTTCCGAGACGCCTATATAAGAAAGCAGATTTACCGCTTTCGGTATTTTTCCCTCTAGACACATTTTGTCTCGACCGTATATCGAAATTTTTTTTGTGGGCATGCCTGACGACGCTGCCACATCCGGTGCCATTCGGATTGTCGAACAAGGGATGAGAACCCTCGAATGGATGCTGGTAAATCGGCCGAAATATGGCGCTTTGGTCTTGTTCGGAAATCCGAACGGCGAAAAGCCAACCCCTTCTGATGCGCAAATTTCCCTTCAAGCCTCATGCCGATCCGGCATAGGGTAGTCATTTCCGGCATTAGACTGCCCCCCTTCCCGTCGCAATAGTTGCCGCCTTTTTTCGCAGGCCCGAGCGTCCGACGCTCGCTTGCGGTGACCTTCGATGGCGTCGCCGCACGGAAGTCCAACGCTACCCAATACGCTGACAAAGGCTCTGGGATGCGTTTTTCCGCCTGGCACCCATGACCACTAGAAGAAAGGGTAAGACATGAAGAAGGCAAAACTGAGCCTCGCCTGGCAGATCCTCATCGGACTTGTCCTGGGCGTTGCGATCGGCGCGCTGCTGAACCATTTCAGTGCAGAAAAGGCATGGTGGATCAGTAACGTCCTGCAGCCTGCCGGTGACATCTTCATTCGCCTGATCAAGATGATCGTCGTCCCGATCGTGATTTCGTCGCTGATCGTGGGCATCGCCGGGGTTGGCGACGCGAAGAAACTGGGCAGCATTGGCCTGAAGACCATCATCTACTTCGAGGTGGTGACCACCATCGCCATCGTCGTCGGCCTGGTACTGGCCAACCTGTTCCATCCGGGTGCCGGTATCGACATGAGCACCCTGGGCACCGTCGACATCTCCAAGTACCAGGCCACTGCGGCCGAGGTGCAGCATGAGCATGCCTTCATCGAGACCCTGCTCAACTTGATCCCGTCCAACATCTTCGCCGCCGTCGCCCGTGGCGAGATGCTGCCGATCATCTTCTTCTCGGTGATGTTCGGCCTGGGCTTGTCGAGCCTGCCAGGCGATCTGCGCGATCCGTTGGTGCGCACCTTCCAGGCCGTGTCGGAGACCATGTTCAAGGTCACTCACATGATCATGAACTATGCCCCGATCGGCGTGTTCGCCCTGATCGCGGTTACCGTCGCCAACTTCGGTTTCGCCTCGCTGCTGCCTTTGGCCAAGCTGGTGCTGCTGGTGTACTTCGCCATTGCCTTCTTCGCCTTCATGGTGTTGGGCTTGGTAGCTCGCCTGTTCGGCTTCTCGGTCATCAAGATCATGCGCATCATGAAAGATGAGCTGATCCTGGCGTACTCCACCTCCAGCTCCGAGACCGTGCTGCCGCGTGTGATCGAGAAGATGGAAGCCTACGGCGCGCCGAAATCGATCTGCAGCTTCGTGGTGCCGACCGGTTACTCCTTCAACCTCGATGGCTCGACCCTGTACCAGAGCATCGCGGCGATCTTCATCGCCCAGTTGTATGGCATCGACCTGTCCTGGAGCCAGCAACTGCTGCTGGTGCTGACCCTGATGGTCACCTCCAAGGGCATCGCCGGTGTGCCGGGTGTCTCCTTCGTGGTCTTGCTGGCGACCCTGGGCAGCGTGGGCATTCCGTTGGAAGGCCTGGCGTTCATCGCCGGTGTCGACCGCATCATGGACATGGCCCGCACCGCCCTGAACGTGATCGGCAACGCCCTGGCTGCCTTGGTCATCGCGCGCTGGGAAGGCATGTACGACGCCGCCAAGGGCGAGCGCTACTACAGCTCGCTGCTCGCCGGCCACAAGCATGACGCCGTTGTGGCAGCGGCAGCTGAGCCGGGCAAGGCCGTTCAGCAGCACCACTAAGCGCACGTGCCGACCCAAAAGCCCCGACTCGATCGGGGCTTTTTGTTGTCTGTTAGCTTTCACGGCCCTTGAGCAAGCTGTTCTGCGGCGTCTTGCTCGGCCTAGTTAGCTCTGTGGTGCTCTCACTCACAACGCCGTCGCTGTGGGAGTGGGGTGAACTGCCGCCACCGCGCCACCTGCTTCGCGGGTAAACCCGCGAACAGGCTGGAGCAAGCTAGGGCAGTTATTCCAGCAGGCCCTTCCAATCCGCTGCTCCAGCCCGCGGGCGCGATACGCTATCATTCGGGCATTTTTCTGGGGGAATTCACGGATGCTCAACGGCCTTTGGCTCAGCTTTTTCCTGGTGGCGGCCGTCAGCGCCCTGGCCCAATGGCTGGTCGGGGGCAATGCCGGCATCTTCGCGGCGATGGTCGAAAGTATCTTCGCCATGGCCAAGCTGTCGGTGGAGGTCATGGTTCTGCTGTTCGGTACCCTCACCCTCTGGCTAGGCTTCCTGAAAATCGCCGAACAGGCCGGTATCGTTGAATGGTTGGCCAAGGTCCTGGGGCCGTTGTTTGCCCGCCTGATGCCGGAAGTACCGCCTGGTCACCCTGCCCTGGGCCTGATCACCATGAACTTCGCCGCCAACGGCCTGGGCCTGGACAACGCAGCAACGCCCATCGGCCTGAAGGCCATGCGTGCCTTGCAGGAACTGAACCCCAGCAGCACCACGGCCAGCAACGCGCAGATCCTGTTCCTGGTGCTAAACGCCTCGTCCTTGACGCTGCTGCCTGTGACCATCTTCATGTACCGCGCCCAGCAAGGGGCCATGGACCCGACCCTGGTGTTCCTGCCGATCCTGCTGGCCACCAGCGCTTCGACCCTGGTCGGCCTGCTCTCGGTGGCCGTCATGCAGCGCTTGCGCCTATGGGATCCGGTAGTGCTCGCCTATCTGGTGCCCGGTGCCCTGTTGCTGGGGGCGTTCATGGCCTTTCTCGGCACCCTCTCGGCAACGGCGCTGGCCAGTCTGTCGTCGATCCTGGGCAACCTGACGTTGTTCGGGGTGATCATCCTGTTCCTGGTGATCGGTGCGCTGAGGCGGGTGAAAGTCTACGAGGCCTTCGTCGAGGGAGCCAAGGAAGGGTTCGATGTGGCCAAGAGCCTGCTGCCTTACCTGGTCGCCATGCTGTGCGCAGTCGGCGTGCTGCGCGCCTCCGGCGCCCTCGAGTTGGCGCTGGACGGCATTCGACACGCGGTGGAGTGGATCGGCCTGGACACCCGTTTCGTCGATGGCCTGCCGACGGCGCTGGTCAAGCCGTTCTCGGGCAGCGCGGCGCGAGCCATGCTGATCGAGACCATGCAAACCCATGGTGTCGACAGTTTCCCGGCCCTGGTAGCGGCGACGGTGCAGGGCAGCACCGAGACCACCTTCTACGTGCTGGCGGTGTACTTCGGCGCGGTAGGCATCCAGCGGGTGCGGCACGCCGTGGGGTGTGCCCTGCTCGCCGAGCTGTCCGGTGTGATCGCGGCGATCCTGGTCTGCTACTGGTTCTTCACCTGAGCCTGGTTGGCCTGGGCCACAGTCCAGTTCACCAGTTGCCCGACCAGTTGGTCGCTGGCATTGCCGAAGCCTGCCACGACGGCTGACACTTGTTTGTCAGCCAGCGGCTGGCGCACCTCGAAGCGATGGCTGGCGAGGATGCGCTGACTGCGCCCGTCCACCAGGCGCGCGTCATAGCGGATCACCACGTCCACCGTGCCGCCTGCGCGGTACTCGCTCTGGAAGGCCTGCAGCTCGCCGGCCAGCTCGTAATCGGCCTGCAGGTTGCTGTCATCGGCGCTCAGGCGCTGCACCCGCCCGTCGCGCTGAAAACCATCGAGCAAGCGGTTGCGCATCAACAAGGGCGCCGGATCGCTCCAGCGTGCGCCCTTGTAGCTGCTGATCACATCGCCCTGGGGGATCACTGCGATACGGGGGGTGGCCAAGACCTCACTGGCCAGTGGCTTGTTCAGGCGCAGCGACCAGTCCAGCGTGCTGGCGGTGCGGGAGGGTTGGTTCACCGGCAGGCGATAGATGTCCACCGGATCGGTCTTGGGCAGGATCGAGCAGGCCGTGGCCAGGCTCAAGGTGGCCACCCCCGCCAGAAGGCGCAGCGACGGTCTCATGGCTGGAACTCCTTGTTGTTGTCGCGGCCCAGCAGGTAGCCGCTCGGGTCGGCCTCCAGGCGCCGGGAAATGCCTTTGAGCGCGTTGAGGGTTTCACGCAGTTCACGGATGGCCGGCGCCAGTTGGTTCAAGCCCTGGGCACCGCCATCGATGGCCTCGCGGTTGTCGTTGAGCATCTGGTTGATGGTCTCGGTACTTTCGGCCAGCGACTGCATGGCCTGTTCGGCGCTGTCGATGGCCTGTTTGCCTTCGCTGCCGATCAAGCTGTTGGCGTTGCGCATCAAGGCCTGGGTCTCGGCCAGGGTTGCATTGGCCTGTTTCCCGACCTGGGCCAATTGATCGATGGCCTGACTGATGCCGCCTTTGTGGCTGGCGAAGGTGCCGGTGGTCTGCTCAAGGTTGGCCAGGGTGTTGCTCAGGCGTTCGATGTTGTCGTCGGAGAACATCTGGTTGGCGTTGTGCAGCAGCAGGTTGATGTTGGTCACCAGGTCGCTGCTGTCGTTGAGCAGGCGCGAAATGGGCGATGGCGAGGCGACGATCACCGGCAGCTTGCCGTCCTTGCCCTTGAGTTCGGGGCTTTTCGGGGTGCCGCCGCTGAGTTGAATGAACGAGTTGCCGGTGACGCCGGCCAGGGTCAGCTTGGCCTGGGTGTCTTCTTTGACCGGCGTGTCGGCGCTCAGGCGGATGCGGGCCAGCACTCGACGTGGGTCCTTGGGGTCCAGGCGCAGGGTGCTGACGTCGCCGACCTTGATGCCGTTGTACTGCACCGGGCTGCCCCGCGACAGGCCGGACACCGCTTCGTTGAACACCACTTCGTAGTCCTTGAAAGTGTCATCGACACTCGATTTGGTCAGCCACAGGCCGAACAGCATGGCGCCGGCCACCACCAGGACGGTGACCAGGCCGATCAGGACATGATGAGCTCGGGTTTCCATTGTTCAGCGCTCCTGCCCGGCACTGGCGGCGGCCTGCTCGGCCGCCCGCCCACGCGGGCCATGAAAGTATTCGTGGATCCAGGGGTCGTCGGTCTGCTCGACCTGGGCCAGGGGGCCGGCCACCAGCACTTTTTTCTGTGACAGCACGGCGACCCGGTCTGTGATGGTGTAGAGGGTGTCCAGGTCGTGGGTGATCAGGAACACCGAAAGGCCCAGGGCGTCGCGCAGGGTCAGGATCAACTGGTCGAACGCGGCGGCGCCGATCGGGTCGAGGCCGGCGGTGGGTTCGTCGAGAAAGAGGATATCCGGGTCGAGTGCCAGGGCCCGGGCCAGGGCTGCGCGCTTGATCATGCCGCCGGACAGGGAGGATGGGTACTTGTCGGCGGCGGAGATCGGAAGGCCGGCCAGGGCCAGTTTGACCCCGGCCAAGTGTTCGGCGTCGGCGCGGGAGAGCCCGGCGTGCTCGATCAGTGGCAGGGCCACATTCTCGGTGACCGTGAGCGAGGAAAACAGCGCGCCTTTCTGGAACAGCACGCCAAAGCGCCGCTCCACCTGGGAGCGCTGCTCGCTGTTGAGTGTCGCCAGGTCCTGCCCGAAGACCTTGACTTGCCCTTCGTTGGGTCGGCGCAGGCCGATGATGCTGCGCAGCAATACCGACTTGCCGCTGCCTGAGCCGCCGACTACGGCGAGGATCTCGCCGCGGTAGAGGTCCAGGTCGAGGTTTTCGTGCACGCTCTGGCTGCCGAATCGGTTGCACAGGCCCCGGGCTTCGATTACCGCGTCGCGTATGCCATTCACCAGCCCATCTCCATGAAGAACAGCGCGGCCACGGCATCGAGCACGATCACCACGAAAATCGATTGCACCACGCTGGAGGTGGTATGCGCGCCAACCGATTCGGCGCTGCCGCTGACCTTGAAACCTTCCAGGCAGCCGATGGCGGCGATCAGGAAGGCGAAGAAAGGTGCTTTGACCAGGCCGACGATGAAGTGCTGCACGCCGATGTCGCTCTGCAGCAGTGACAGGAACATCGCCGGCGAGATACCCAGGGACAGGGCGCAGACCACAGCACCGCCGACGATGCCGCAGATCATCGCGACGAAGGTCAGCAGCGGCAGGGAAATCAGCAAGGCCAGCACCCGCGGCACCACCAGCAGTTCGATGGGGTTGAGCCCCAGGGTGCGGATGGCATCGATCTCTTCGTTGGCCTTCATTGAGCCGATCTGGGCGGTGAAGGCGCTGGCGGTGCGCCCGGCCATGAGGATGGCGGTCAGCAGCACGGCGAATTCCCGCAGGAAGGAGAACGCCACCAGATCCACGGTGAAGACCGTGGCGCCGAAGTCCTCCAGCACCGTGGCGCCGAGAAACGCCACCACCGCGCCCACCAGGAACGTCAGCAGCGCCACGATCGGTGCGGCGTCCAGGCCGGTCTGCTCGATGTGCGCGACCACCGGCGTGACCCGCCAGCGGTGCGGCTGAAAGGCCCGGCGGGCGAGGGTCTCGAGGACCAAGCCGATGAAGCCGAGCAACTGCCGGGTGTCCTGCCAGAGTGTGGCGACGGCGCAGCCGATGCGCTCAAGCAACAGCAGCAGGACCGGGCGCTCGGCTTCCTTGACCGGGATGCAGTAGTCCTGCACCGAGCAGTAGACGTTCTTGAGCAAGGCGCGGCTGGCTTCGGGAAGGTCATTGGTGCAGTGCGACAGGCGTTCGGAGCCGAGCAGCTCGGCCAGCAGCGAGGCGCCGGCGGTGTCGAGCCGGCCCAGCTGGCTCAGGTCGGCGACCGTATCGTCGCCATACTGCGAGCGCAGCCGCTCGCTCTCGCGCTTGAGGCTGGCGTAGTGGGCCAAGGTCCAGTCACCGGCGATGCGTAGGCAGGCCGGTTGGCTGCTGGTGTCCAGGGTGGCGCTGGGGGTGGTCATAGGCTCCATGCATCTGACAGGGCGCGAGGCGTCGAGTCAGATCATAGCGCACCAGAGCGGCTGGGGCTGCCGGACTGTCGCCCGCCTCCTAGGCTCACGGTGCGGGCGTGTCGTCGAGCACCTTGAAGCGCAGCACGCCAATCACCTGACCATCTTCGGTCAGTACCCTCACCTGCCACTTGCCCACCGGATTGGGCGGGAAATTCTGCTTATGGGTCCAGGCTCGATAGCCTTCCTTGCGCCCGCCATGGATGTCCAAGGCAATGCGGTCGACTTCTTTGCCATTCAACTGCCACACATGGTAGATGCGCTCGTTCAGGCCGCGCGGGGCGTTGATCGCCGTATAGGCATACAGGCCGCCACTGCGGATGCGACTGACGGGAACCTCGTCCAGAGAGTCGCCGGGCTGGCGATTCTGCACTTCGGTACTGACAGCCACCTCGGTCATCCACAGGGTCGCCGGGGGTACCCAGGAGCGCAACAGCCAACCGCCGGCGCCGACAGTCAGGGTCACCAGCACCAGGGCCACTGCACGCCGCCAGTTGTTGATCGGAAAACTGCTGGCCAGGCTCGGGAACGACAGCGCCATGGCGGCGATCAACGCCAGCTTGAAGCTTTGCGCGGTGGTCAGGTGCAGGATGATCGGCAACGCCGTCAATAGGGCGGCGAACAGCGTCAAGGTGTGCAGCGCCAGGAACAACCAGCGTCGGGGTGCCAGCCACTTGTAGTACAGCGGGTCGATGATCGAGATGAGGCCTGCCGCGCCGAGCAGGCCCGTGAACACCAGCTGGCCACTGTTCCAGGTGGTGGTGATGAAGAAGAACGGCAGGACGAAGAACAGGCTCTCCTGGTGGATCATCTGCGTCGCGTAGCGCAGCAGCGGTTGGGGAATCTCGCGCTTGAAGACCTTGGTGAACAGGCCGGTCAGGGTGTTCTCCAGCATCAGCCAGACCCAGCTGACGAGCATGAGGACGGCGACCCAACTGGCAAGGCTGGCCTGGCGATCGACGAGGATGAAGCTGCCGATACCGGACAGGAAACCACCCAGCGCGATGATGCCCGGGTAGCGCTTGAGCAGCTCGATCAGGCGGATGACGAAAGTGGGAATTGGGGGCATGGAATCAATGAACACAGCAGGAGAATGGGAGGCCTGGAGCCTGCGTGCAAGTTCGGCCCCGCAGAGGGGCTGAACTGGCACGATGATATGTCACAGGATACCGTCGAATCAGGGCTTGCGTGTAGCGCCGTCGGGCTTGGGCACCGAATGGCGTCGCAGGCGCAGCAGGCCCACGGCGAGGATCACCCCCAGCAGCAACGCAAGCAGCCCATAGAGCTCGTCGAAGCCAAACAGCGGTTTTTCGATGCGCAGATAGCCGGGCTCCTTGAGCATCGCGCGCAAGGCGGCATCGGCCTGCTTGAGGCTCACCTGACGCAGCTTGCGCGCCGAGTCACGGAAGCGCCCGTCGCTGTAGTCGTTGAGCGCTCCCCAGTAGTAGTCCGCCAGGGCGCTGTTGCCCTGGGTGCTCCAGCTTTCACGGGCGATCGCCGCGTCCTTGATGCGGGCGAAGGTGTCCGGGTCCAGGCCGTTCTTGCGCAGATGATCGAACAACTGCTCCATCACCTTGATCGCCTGGTCGACATCCTGGCGCTCGAGGTCCGCGTTCAATGCCAGCATGCCGGTATCGCCAAAGCTCTCGCGCTGCACCGACGGTCCATAGGACAAGCCATGACGCAGCCGCAGTTGGTCGTACAGGGCCCAGTCCAGGTAACGCGAGAGCAGATCGAGGGTCGCGTTCTGGTCGTTGTCGGTCTCAGGCTCGATGAACAGCCAATGCAGCTTGACGCTGTCGCCCAGCCAGCCACGGGTCAGGTCGCGGCGCTGCTCGGCCTGCTGGGTGATGGTGTCGAGGGTACGACGTTCGCCCGGCTCGGTGGCCGGCAGTTCGCCATAGGTGCGTTCCAGATAGGCCGGCAGCAGGCGGTCCAGGCCGCCGACCACGATCAGGGTCATGTTGTTGGCGGCATACCAGTGTTCGCGCAGGGTTTTCACCTGCTCTAGGGTCATGTCATCGATATTGGAGCGTTCGGCGCATTTCAGGCCCAGTTCCACGGCCAACTGGTCGCTGCCCGGGTGGCCGATGTCCTGACGGTCGAGCCAGCGTTGCAGGTGGCCATAGTGGCCGCCGTCCTCACGTTCGATGATTTTTTTCGCGGTCGCCAAGGCCTTGGCATCGATACGGGTATCACGGATCACCGACAGCAACAGGTCGAGGACCTTGCGTTGATTGCGCGCGGGCGCTTCGATCACGAAAGTGGTGTCGGCACTGCTGGTGTAGGCGTTCCACTCCCCGCCCAACGATTGCAGGCGCTCTTCCAGGCCACCCTCGCCGGTGTCGTCGATGCCGCTGAACAATAGATGTTCGAGCAGGTGCGGCAGTTCTTTTTGGTCGCAGTCGAAGTCATCCAGGCCGACGCCGACCACCAGGCGAATGGCCACGTGATCGCGCTCATAGCCTGACTTGAGGATCACCTGCAGGCCATTGGGCAACAGGTAGCCCTCCACCCGTGAACGATCGAGGGCAAGCGAGGGCAGGCTGAAGATCAGCAGGCAAACGAACATCAGGCAACGCATCGGCGAGCTCGGGTCTCCAGGTGTGCGGGTTTCAGGACAGGCGGGCTTCGTCCGGCACGCTGTCGAGCAGAAGTCCGCCCGTATCCGCGCCGCCCAGTACGACATAGGCACTGCTGCAGAACAAAGAGTTCAATCGCTTCATGTCGGCGATCAGCTCCAAGTGTAGCGAACTGGTCTCGATACTTTGCACCACTTTACGTTGCAGGCGGCTGACATGGGCATGGGCCAGGCGCCGCTCCTGTGCACGGAAACGGCGCTTCTCGCGCAGTAGCAGGCGGGCACTCTCGGGGTCTGCGCTGAGGAACACCGACAACCCCAGGCGCAGGTTGGCCAGCAATTGTTCCTGAAGGCCGGTGAGCTCCTCCAACCCGACCTGGGAAAACTCCCGGCGCTGCGAGGTCTTTTGCTGCTGGACCTTGCGCAGCATGCGCTCGATCAGGTCGCTGGCGAGCTTGAGGTTGATGGCCAGCTCGATGATCTCGGCCCAGCGCCGATTATCCTGTTCGCTGAGGTCCTCGCGGGTCATCTGTGCCAGATACAGTTTGATGGCGCTGTACAGGGCCTCTGCATCCTCGGCCAGGGCCCGCACCTGTTGCGGCAGCGCGGTCTGTGTGCCGCGAAGTGCGCCGAGCATGGCGTCGAGCAGGCTGTCGACGATATCGCCCAGGCGCAGAGTCTCGCGGGCTGCGTTGGCCAGGGCCAGGCTTGGTGTGCCCAGGGCGGTGGCGTCCAGGTGGCGTGCCTTGATCGGGCCATTGCCATTTTCGCGTTCTGGCAGCAGCGAGCTGCACAACCGGCCCATGGGTTTGACCGTGGGCAGCATGACCAGGCAGCGCAGCGTGTTGTAGAGCAGATGGAAGCCGATCACCAGTTCCTGGGGGCTGAAGCTTAGCGAGTCCATCCAGTCGACCAGTGGATGCAGCACGGGGATGATCAGCACCAGACCGATCAGCTTGTACAGCAAGCTGCCCAGGGCGACACGTCGGCCGGCGGAGTTCTGCATGCTGGTGGTCAGGAATGCCAGCAGGCCGCTACCGATGTTGGCGCCCACCACCAGGCCGATCGCCACCGGCAGGCTGATGACCTCGGCCCCTGCCAACGTGGCGGTGAGCAGCACGGCAGCCAGGCTGGAATAGGACACCAAGGCAAACAACGCACCTACCAGGGCATCGAGCATGATGTCGCCGGTCAGCGAGGCGAACAGCACCCGTACGCCTTGGGCGTGGGTGATGGGCGCCGCCGCCTGCACGATCAGTTGCAGGGCCAGGATGATCAGGCCCAGGCCGATCCCGACACGCCCGAGTTGGCCGGCGCGGGTCTGTTTGCGTGAGAGGAAGAAGATCACCCCGAGGAAGATCAGCAGCGGCGACAGCCATGACAGGTCGAAGGTCAGCACCCGCGCCATCAGCGCGGTGCCCACGTCCGCGCCCAACATGATCGCCAGTGCCGGGGTCATGGCCATCAGCCCCTGCCCCACGAACGATGTCACTAGCATGGCGGTGGCGTTGCTGCTCTGCACCATGGCGGTGACCAGGATGCCTGCGACAAAGGCCAGCGGGCGCTTGCTCATGTTCTGGCTGAGCACCCGACGCAGGTTGGAGCCGTACACCCGCAGGATGCCGGTACGCACGATATGCGTGCCCCACACCAGCAAGGCCACGGCGGACAGCAGGTTGAGCAGGGTCAGCATGTTCTGGGCCCCCTTGTTGCCTTGTGCCCCAGGCTGGGGCCAATAGATGAAGCTGTGAGCCTGGCCCGGGGGTGGGCCTTTTAGTGGGCTCACTGAAGCTTTAGTTGTTTTGCGGACCTGCCGCCAGCTTCGCATGCTCGCCAGGCATTTGAAACAATTGAGTCATGAAAGGGCTGTCATCAAGCCTTGGGAGCTTCGCGCCAGGAACGAGAAAGGGCCCTGCGAAGGGCCCTTTCTTTCCTGCGCTTGCTGATCTTATTGACCCGGGATGTCCTTACGCAGTTTCACCGGTTCATGCTCCTTGCCCTGCTTTCGTGCCAAGGCGGTACGCATGCGGATGTTGATCGCTTCCACCGCCAGGGAGAACGCCATGGCGAAGTAAACGTAGCCTTTTGGTACATGCACGTCGAAGGATTCGGCGATCAGCACGGTACCGACCACGATCAGGAACGACAGCGCCAGCATTTTCAGCGATGGGTGCTTGTCGATGAAGTCACTGATGGTGCCAGCGCAGAGCATCATCACCAGCACGGCAACGATGATGGCGGCGATCATCACCGGTACGTGGGAGACCATGCCGACGGCGGTGATCACCGAGTCCAGCGAGAACACGATGTCGATGATGGCGATCTGAATGATGGTGTAGAAGAACTTGCCGCCAGCGCCTTTGGGTTCTTCGGCGCTCTCGTCCTCGCCTTCGAGGCCGTGGTAGATCTCCTGGGAGCTTTTCCACAGCAGGAACAGGCCACCGAAGAACAGGATCAGGTCGCGTCCCGAGATGCCCTGGTCGAAGACGACGAACAGGTCGTCGGTCAGGCGCATCACCCAGGTGATCGACAGCAGCAACATGATGCGTGTCACCATGGCCAGGGCCAGGCCGAAGATCCGCGTGCGCGGCTGCATGTGCTTGGGCATGCGGCTGACCAGAATCGAGATCATGATGATGTTGTCGATACCAAGAACGATCTCAAGCGCCGTCAGAGTAAAAAAGGCAACCCAGATTTCCGGGCTGGTCAGCCATTCCATGTGTTTTCCTTCGAACGATAAGGGCGACGCACCCAAGTGGGTGCGTCGCGGTTGAATAGTGCGCGTTTCTTACAGACTGCTGAACAGCGGGAAAATCCCCATGAGCAGCGCGGCGAGCATTATGCACAGGCACACGAGCACTGCCCACTTGAGTGTGAAGCGCTGGTGATCGCCGAATTCGATACCCGCCAGGGCCACCAGCAGGTAGGTAGAGGGTACCAAGGGGCTGAGCAGGTGTACCGGCTGTCCGACGATCGACGCGCGGGCCATTTCCACCGGGGTGATGCCATAGTGGCTGGCTGCTTCCGAGAGTACCGGAAGAACCCCGTAGTAGAAGGCGTCGTTGGACATGAAGAAGGTGAACGGCATGCTGACGATCGCCGTGATCACTGCCAGGTACGGCCCGAGCGCGTCGGGAATCACCGCCAGCAAACTCTTGGACATGGCCTCGACCATGCCGGTGCCGGAGAGGATGCCGGTGAAGATACCGGCGGCGAAAATCAGCCCGGTCACGGCCAGTACGCTGCCGGCGTGGGCGGCGATGCGGTCTTTTTGCTGCTGCAGGCACGGGTAGTTGACGATCATCGCGATGCTGAAGGCGATCATGAACAGCACCGGCAGCGGCAATGCGCCCGCGATCAGGGCGACCATCAGCGCGGCGGTCAGGGCGCCGTTGAACCAGATCAGCTTGGGCCGACGGGCCTCAGGGAACTGCGAAACGGTGATCTCGCTGTGGTCGATGTCGTCGGTGGGCAGGTGCAGTTCGCCCAGACGGGCCCGCTCGCGCTTGCCATACAGGTAGGCGATGGCCAGGATCGCCAGGACGCCGAAGGCCATGGCCGGGATCATCGGCACGAAGATGTCGGACGGATCGACGTGCAGGGCACTGGCGGCCCGGGCGGTGGGGCCTCCCCAGGGGGTCATGTTCATCACGCCGCCGGCGAGGATGATCAGCCCGGCCATGATCCGTGGGCTCATCCCCAGGCGGCTGTAGAGCGGCAGCATGGCGGCGCAGCAGATCATGTAGGTGGTGGCGCCGTCACCGTCGAGCGAGACCACCAGGGCCAGCACGGCAGTCCCCACCGACACTTTGAGCGGGTCACCCTTGACCAGCTTGAGGATCTTGCGCACGGCCGGATCGAACAGGCCCGAGTCGATCATCAGGGCGAAGTAGAGAATGGCAAACATCAGCATCACGCCAGTGGGCGCGAGCTTGCTGATGCCTTCGAGCATCATTGGGCCGATGTGGCTGTAGAAACCGCCGAACAGGGCGAACAGGATCGGTATCAGGATCAGGGCGATCAACGCGGACAGGCGTTTGGTCATGATCAGGTACATGAACGAAATGACCATGGCGAAGCCGAGGAAGGTCAGCATGGCAGTACTCCAGGCGTTACGCTGCGAAAGGAAAGTCGATTCGGGCGGATCAGCGCGTCAAGCGCTGCGCGAGGAGTAGCCGGAGGGGTACAGCGGACAGGCGGGCACAGGAAAACATCGGGTATCACCATTGTTGTTGTTGATTGGGCCGGGCGCGGAAGCTTCCGGATGCCCTGGCTGACCGGTCTGCTGCCGGTAGTGGGGCTATCCTATTGGCGGAAGCTTTCAGCCAGCTTTCGGCTGGAGCCTGGCGACAGGAGGTAGTGCGGATGCCCGACGTGATGGAAGGTGGCTGCCATTGCGGCGCCCTACGCTATCGCCTGCAAGGCGAGCTGACGGACATTGCCCATTGCCACTGCTCGATCTGCCGACGAGTCAGCGGTGGTCTGGTGGTGACCTGGCTTACCCTGCCCCGCGACGATTTCACATGGCTGGCGGGCACGCCGGGCTGTTATGTCGCTCCGGCCAGTTGCCGCCGCTACTTCTGCTCAAACTGTGGGGCACATGTGGCGCTGGTGACGACGCGCAGTCCAGAAAGCATCGATGTCACGGTGGCGACCCTGGACCATCCGGAGCGCGTGCGGGCCAACCGGCATATCTGGACCAGCAGCCGGCTGCCTTGGCTGCACTTGGATGAGGATCTGCCAGGGGAACCGGAAGAAAGTCTCTAGCGTTGGGGGTGTGCAGCAGTTGTCGAACCTGACGGGCGGCGCTAGGTCTGGTGCATCGAAGTGGCAAGTTCACGGGCGCTTTGCGCTCGATCGCGGCGCAAGGCCGCTCCTACAAATAGCGCGCCGTTTGCAGGATCTGCGCAGGACCCGAGAACGGGTGCCACTGTGCCGAACTGTGTCAGGGAAGCTGCAAGCCGCCCGCCGCTTTGTGCAACGCCCGCAAATGTACGCCGATCTGCTTCACGTTGGCCTCCACCGCTGCGATCTCCTTGGCCCGCGAAGGCTCCAGCAATGCCCGTACCTCCTTGTCCAGATCGGTGCTCAGGCGTAGCAATTGGGCCTGGCGTTCGCTGCTGATCTTCTCGAGCTGCTTGCGCTCTTCGGGTTGCGGCAAACCATAGCCCTTGTCTTCCAGCAACTCCGCTGGGCGGCTGAGGAAGCCACTGTTGGCGAGCATCTTCTGCAAGGTCTCGTTGGCCTTGGAGATGCTGCCGTCCTTGAGCGCGGTGGCGTTCAGGTAACGTTGCTTGACCTCGTCCTGGGCCAGCAGCAACTGGCGACGCAGGCTGGCCTGCTCGAGCAGTAGCAATGCGGCGCTGGTGCGAAGGTCAGCTTGCGGGAACCAGGCGCTACGGTCCTTGGCATCCAGGGCCAGCCAATCCTCGACTTTGTTTTGTTTGATCGGCAGCTGCTTTTTCAGCACATCGAACATCGCCTGGTAGCGCTCGCGATAGGAGTCGAAGCGATAGCCCAGGCGCAGGGCCTCGCGTGGGTCATCCAGGACACTGGTGTCGGCCAGTCCTCGCCCTTTGAGCACTTCCAGAAGGCCATTGGGCATGATGCTGTCCAGGTCGTTCAGACGGGGGTTGCCCGTACCGCTGCGCAGCAGTTTCAGGGACTCGACCGCACAGTTGTTGGACAAGAAGTAATAGTTGCCGTCGTAGCTCCAATGAATCTCGGCGGCCTGGCGCACCAGGCTTTCGACCTCCTGGCGGCTGAGCTTGAGCGGGATCGACGCCAGGCTGCGCAGTTCGGTCTTGGTGTACTCGTCGATCACCTGGCTCAGCGGCAGCACGAACAAGCGCGAGGGATAGGCACCGGTCAGGCCGTCCCAGCTGGATAACTGAACGTCGTTGACGAACGCCCGATACGACAACACCAGGTGTTGGTCCAGGTCCAGCCGACAGTCCGGGCCGCGTGGCCTGCCCGGGGCGCAGATCACCAGGCGCAGCATGCTGTGACCCCAACGGCTCACCCAATTCTGGTTGGCTTCGGCCAGCAGGTAATCGACTTCATAGACCCGCTTCGGGTCGATCTCGCCCAGGGGTTGGCGGGCAAAATCGGTCCCGGCATTGAGAAACGGGAGACCGCTGACGCAGTTGTTCTGCTGCGGAGCCCAGCCAAAGTGGTCGCGCAGGTACTGATTCAACGCAGGGCGGCGGCAGGCGTAGCTCGGGTCGAGGAGGAAATACTCCATATTGACCGCAACGAACTCCTTGGGGCTGCTCAGCTCATAGCTGTCGGGGCTGCGGGCCAGCTGGCCGTTGTGTTGCTCGCGTTCGCCACGCCGGCCGACATATTGCGGCCAGCCGGCCAGGTCGAGCAGGCGCGGGTCATCGCTCAGGGTAAAGCGTCGTTCAGCCTGACCCCGGCACTGCTCAGGCAGACCGATCTTGCCCAAGGTGCCCTGCTGGCGCTTGCAGCGGGTGATCACCTGGCGTTCGGCCACAGGCCACAGGCGTGCGCGGTCGTAGATGTGCGTCAGTTCGTGAAGCACGGTGGCCAGCAGCTCCTGGCGGACGGTGCCGTGGGGACGATCGGTCTGCTTTTGGGCTGCGCTGCCATCGGTGAGGCTGGGCAGAAGGCGACGGTTCAGTTCCAGGGTCGCGACCGGTGAGGCCTGGCCATAGGCGTCGGCGGGCATGCGCTCGCTCCAGCTTACCTGGATGCGTCGATCCAGTTGCTGCTTGAAGCGCGGGGGAAGCTTGTCCATGGCCTCATCGAGCAGGGCTTGGGAGGCCTGCTGCTGCTGGGGATCGAGGCCGGCGGCCTGCAGCTCGAGCTGCAGACCTGCCAGGGCGGGCGTGCCGAGCAGCGTGAGGATGCAACCCAGCAGCCAGGCACGCACGTGGTTCACAGGGCGAGGATGGCTTCGGCCAGTACCTGATCGCTGGCATCGCGTGCTTCTGGGACGCGCTGGCGAAGGGTGTCGAAGGCGGCCTCGAGCTGTGCGCCGCGAATATCGCCATTGCTGGCGACAAAGCTGGCGGCGTCGTCGTGGGCTTGTTGCACGACTTTGGAGTCGCGGATGGACGTGGTGGTGTCAGAGGTGAAATCGATCGAACGGCCAAAGGCACGGACGATGATATTGCTGGTGGCCACCAGGGTTTGAGCCTGGGCCAGGTCGGCCAGCAACAGCATGCCGAGGGCGGCGGCGATCAGCGGTTTACGCATGGAGCATCTCCGGAAGATACAAGGAGTCAGACATGTTCATTGGACGAGAATTGCCTCGGCCAGTTCACGGTCACCGACAGAATGGTACTCATGGGCATGACGCAGTGAATCGAGTGCCGCCTGCAGGCGTGAACCGCGGATCAGACCGTCGGTGGCAACGAAGGCTGCGGCGTCGTCGCGGGCCTGGATGACCAGCTTGCGATCGAACGGTGCCGAGGTCACCTTGCTGGTGACGTAACCGCTGGCGACCAGGCTCTGGGTAGTGACATCCATGGCATGGGCGCTTCCCACGCCGATGAGGGCGAGCAGTAACGGCAACAAATAACGCATGGAGTTCTGAAGGCGACGAAGGTGAACGGCGAAGGCTACCCCAGATACGTCGGCCAAGGCCAGCGTGTCCGGCTTGAGTGGGCCGCTGTGCAGCCCTACGCGGAAAAGCCCTTCCACTGGCTGACCAGCGTCTTGGGGCCTCCCGCATTAGGCAGTGTCAGAGCGCGAGGATGGCCTGGGCCAGTTGCGCGTCGCTGGCCTGCAGGCTTGGCAACTGCTGACGGATGTGAATGAACGCGCTTTCGAGCTTGGCGCCACGGATGGCACCTTCGCTGCCGACGAAGGTTGCGGCATCGTCGCGAGCAGCCTGGACGATCTTGTTGTCACGGAACGACGAGGAAAGATCGGAGGTGGCATCGGTGGAGGCGGCTACACCGCGCACGACCGTGTCGGTGGTGACGACGAAGCTGGTGGCGTTGGCGGTGCCGGCCAGGGCCAGCAGCAGGGCGGCGCCGATGAGATGTTTACGGGACATGGTCGTGGACTCCTGCGTAAGGGTCTGGGTGGTTCTGTTTATCGTGCGCACGCTCGGCATCGTCGCGATGCTTTCAACCAAGCGGCTGACTAGAGCGTATCACGCGGCAGCGGTGCAGAGGTCAAGTGCCAGTGCTTTGCGCCAAACTGTTATGGTCGAAAACAAATATCGACTAACTGTACTGGTTTGCGCTGAGTGCTGCGAGCTAGAGCCCTGTAAAACAAAAAGCCCGTCGCGGTCTCCCACGACGGGCTTTGGAGTTCTAGGGTGCCGGCCGAAGCCAGCGAGCCCGGGCTTAGCGCCAGAACGGCTTGCTCAGCTCTTCGAAACGCTGGGACTCGGTGATACCGGCATCAGCCAGCAGGCGACCGTCCAGGCGAGCGAGCTGACGGCGGCTGCTGACACGACGCTGCCACAGCAGCAGGGTCGACAGGGCGCGCAGAGGCAGCGAAGCGTGAGAGGCTTGAGCGTTGTTTTCGAAAACGAGGTCGGAACTGAGGGTACGTTCCATGATGTGTCATCCTTCCGCTTATGGCGGCATTAGGTAGTGATTTAACTGATGCCAATGATCCTCCTCTGTCGTCCAGAACAGTAGATACAGTTCATCAGTATTGCGATGGCTCAGTTAACTGTCTAAGGCGACTGTTGCACTCGAAATTGGCGAAACTGTACCGGTGCGCACCTATTTAGTGCATAAGTGAAAGAATGCGAAGGCAGGAAAGGAAGAAAGCGAGATTTTAAGCAGTACAGTAGTACAGTTTTATAAAGTCTGTGGGCGAGACCACGACAGACTGTGTGGGTCAGAACGCAATCGCGGGACAGACCCGCCCTCACAGCAGTGAGGGCGGGTCTGTCCCGCGATGGGGGTCAAGGCAGGCTGTACTGGATCAGCTGGCGAGCATGCGCCCGCTTTCTTCCAGATTTTCGTGCCAGCTCAGTGCTTCACGCAGAATATGCGGGGTGTGGCCACCACGCTGGCAAGCGCGGTCGAAGTAGTCGTTGAGTGCGGCGCGGTAGTCCGGGTGCACGCAGTTGTCGATGATCGCCCGAGCGCGCTCGCGTGGTGCCAGGCCACGCAGGTCGGCCAGACCTTGTTCGGTGACGAGGATGTCCACGTCATGCTCGGTGTGATCCACATGGCTGACCATTGGCACTACGCTGGAAATCGCGCCGCCTTTGGCGATCGACTTGGTGACGAACACCGCCAGATGGGCGTTGCGAGCGAAATCGCCGGAGCCGCCAATGCCGTTCATCATCTTGGTGCCGCAGACGTGGGTGGAGTTGACGTTGCCGTAGATGTCGAACTCCAACGCTGTGTTGATGCCGATGATGCCCAGACGACGCACCACTTCAGGGTGGTTGGAGATCTCCTGCGGACGCAGCACCAGCTTGTCCTTGTAGCGCTCCAGGTTGCCGAACACATCGGCGTTGCGGCGGGTCGACAGGGTGATCGAGCTGCCCGAGGCAAAGCGCAGCTTGCCGGCGTCGATCAGGTCGAAAGTCGAATCCTGCAGTACTTCGGAGTACATGGTCAGGTCTTCGAACGGCGACTCGATCAGGCCGCACATGACCGCGTTGGCGATGCTGCCGATGCCGGCCTGCAGTGGCCCGAGCTTGTTGGTCATGCGGCCGGCGTCCACTTCACGCTTGAAGAAGTCGATCAGGTGGTCGGCGATGGCCTGGGTTTCGTTGTCCGGTGGCAGCACGGTAGACGGCGAGTCCGGTTGGTCGCTGATCACGATGCCGACGATCTTGGCCGGGTCGATCGGGATCGCGGTGCTACCAATGCGATCATCGACTTTAACCAGCGGGATCGGAGTGCGCGTTGGGCGATAGGTCGGGATATAGATGTCGTGCAAGCCTTCGAGGTTGGCGTTGTGCGACAGGTTGATTTCGACGATCACCTGCTTGGCGAAGATCGCGAAGCTGGCCGAGTTACCCACGGACGTAGTCGGGACGATATGGCCTTGTTCGGTGATCGCCACGGCCTCGATGACCGCAATGTCCGGCAGCTTGAGCTGTTGGTTGCGCAGTTGCTCGACGGTTTCCGACAGGTGCTGGTCGATGAACATCACCTGGCCGTCGTTGATGGCCTTGCGCAGGGTGCTGTCTACCTGGAACGGCATGCGGCGAGCGAGCACGCCAGCCTCGGTCAGCTGCTTGTCCAGGTCGTTGCCCAGGCTGGCGCCGGTCATCAGGCTGATCTTCAGGGGCGACTGCTTGGCGCGTTCGGCCAGGGCATGTGGCACGGCCTTGGCTTCGCCGGCGCGGGTGAAACCGCTCATGCCGACGGTCATGCCGTCCTGGATCAGGCCAGCGGCATCAGCCGCACTCATTACCTTGCTGTGCAGGGAGGACAAGCGGATACGATCACGGTACATGGATTGTTATCTCGGGCTACTGAAGCTACTGGAGCGCAGTCTAGAGATTTCGCCCGTTGCCGTCCCACGACCATGGTCGTAGGCGAAGGCTGGATTTAGAGCCGTTGATCTGGATCATGCAAATGAAAAACCCCCGGGGATGACACCCGGGGGTTTTATGGGATTGCCTGCGCTTCTATATAGAAGCGCAGGTGAGGCCGGCGATCACTCCACGGCCTTGACCATGTCTTCGATCACTTTCTTGGCATCCCCGAACACCATCATGGTCTTGTCCAGGTAGAACAGCTCGTTGTCCAGGCCCGCGTAGCCGCTGGCCATGGAGCGCTTGTTGACGATGATGGTCTTGGCCTTGAACGCCTCGAGGATCGGCATGCCGGCGATCGGCGACTTGGGGTCGTTCTTCGCTGCCGGGTTGACCACGTCGTTGGCGCCCAGCACCAGGACCACGTCGGCCTGGCCGAATTCGGCGTTGATGTCTTCCATCTCGAAGACCTGGTCGTACGGCACCTCGGCTTCGGCCAGCAGCACGTTCATGTGCCCAGGCATACGCCCTGCCACGGGGTGGATCGCGTACTTCACGGTCACGCCATTGTGGGTCAGCTTCTCGGTCAGCTCCTTGAGCGCATGCTGGGCGCGGGCCACCGCCAGGCCGTAGCCAGGCACGATGATCACGCTGTCGGCGTTGCTCAGCAGGAAGGTCGCATCGTCGGCGGAGCCGGACTTCACCGGACGCTGCTCCTGGGAGCCCGCGCTGGCGCCGGCATCGGTATCGCCGCCGAAACCACCAAGGATGACGTTGAAGAACGAACGGTTCATCGCCTTGCACATGATGTACGAGAGGATCGCACCGCTGGAGCCGACCAGGGAGCCTGCGATGATCAGCATCGAGTTGTTCAGCGAGAAGCCGATACCGGCCGCCGCCCAGCCCGAATAGCTGTTGAGCATCGACACCACCACCGGCATGTCGGCGCCACCGATCGGAATAATGATCAGCACGCCCATGATGAACGCCAACGCGAGCATCAGGGTGAAGGCACTGTAATGGCCAGTGAAGGTGAACAGCAGGCCCAGGGCGATGGTGGCCAGGCCCAGGATCAGGTTCAGCTTGTGCTGACCGGCGAACTGTACCGGTGCGCCTTGGAACAGGCGGAACTTGTACTTGCCCGAGAGCTTGCCGAAGGCGATGACCGAGCCGGAGAAGGTGATGGCACCAATCGCCGCGCCCAGGAACAGCTCCAGGCGGTTACCGGTGGGGATCGGGTCGCTGATGCTGGCGACAATGCCCAGCGACTGCGGCTCGAGCACTGCGGCAATGGCGATGAACACCGCGGCCAGACCGATCATGCTGTGCATGAAGGCTACCAGCTCGGGCATCTTGGTCATCTCGACGCGCTTGGCCATGATCGAACCGGCACTGCCGCCGATCAACAGGCCGACGATGACGTAGCCGATGCCAGCGGTGGCCAGCTCGGCACCGAGCTTATAGATGAGGCCGACGGTGGTGAGGATCGCGATCCCCATGCCGATCATGCCGAACAGGTTGCCCCGGCGTGAGGTGGTCGGGTGCGAGAGGCCCTTGAGCGCCTGGATGAAGCAGACCGAGGCGACCAGGTAGAGAAGCGTTACCAGATTCATGCTCATGCTTACTTCTGCCCCTCGTTCTTGGTTTTCTTCTTGAACATTTCCAGCATGCGGCGGGTGACCAGGAAACCACCGAAGACGTTGACCGCCGCCAGGGCCACGGCCAGGGTGCCCATGATCTTGCCTGCCGGGGTCACGGTCAGTGCGGCGGCCAGCATCGCGCCCACGATGACGATCGCGGAGATGGCGTTGGTGACTGCCATCAGTGGCGTGTGCAGCGCCGGGGTGACGTTCCAGACCACGTGGTAACCGACATAGATGGCCAGCACGAAAATGATCAGGTTGTAGATGCCATGGGAAATCAGCATGTCTTCCATTGTCGTGCTCCTTAACCGTTCTTGCGCACGACCTGGCCGTCACGGCACATCAGGCACGCGGCGACAATGTCGTCTTCGAGGTTGATCACCAGCGCGCCGTCCTTGTCGAACAGCAGCTTCATGAAGTCCAGCAGGTTGCGTGCGTACAGCGCTGAGGCATCGGCAGCGACCTGGGCTGGCAGATTGGTTGGGCCGACGATGGTCACGCCCTGCGTCATCACCACTTGGTCCGCTACGGTCAGTGGGCAGTTACCGCCTTGGGCGGCGGCTAGGTCGATGACCACCGCGCCGGGTTTCATCTGGGCGACGGTCTCGGCGCTGAGCAGCGTCGGCGCCTTGCGCCCGGGAATCAGTGCGGTGGTGATAACGATATCGGCTTGCTTGGCGCGCTCGTGCACAGCCTGGGCCTGGCGTTGCATCCAGCTGGCCGGCATGGGGCGGGCGTAGCCGCCGACGCCTTCGGCGCATTCGCGTTCCTCGTCGGTCTCGTAGGGCACGTCGATGAACTTGGCGCCCAGGGACTCGATCTGCTCCTTCACGGCCGGGCGTACGTCCGACGCCTCGATCACCGCCCCCAGCCGCTTGGCCGTGGCGATGGCCTGCAGGCCCGCGACGCCGGCGCCGAGGATCAGCACGCGTGCGGCTTTCACCGTACCGGCGGCGGTCATCAGCATGGGCATGAAGCGTGGATAGTGATGAGCCGCCAGCAACACGGCCTTGTAACCGGCGATGTTGGCCTGGGATGACAACACGTCGAGGCTCTGGGCGCGCGACGTGCGCGGCGCAGCTTCGAGGGCGAAGGCGGTGATGCCGCGCTCGGCCATCTTGGCGATCATGTCGTTGTTGAACGGGTTGAGCATGCCCACCAGCAGCGTACCGCTGTTGATCTGGGCAAGCTCCTGATCACTGGGCGCGACGACCTTGAGCACCAATTGCGCGCCGAAGGCATCGGCGGCGTTGCCCAGGGAAGCGCCAGCGGCCTCATAGGCACTGTCCGGAATGCTGGCATTGAGCCCGGCCCCCCGTTGGACGGTGACCTGATGACCCTGGCCAACCAGCTTCTTGATGGTTTCCGGGGTGGCGGCGACCCGCGTTTCGCCCGTCTGCGTCTCGAGAGGAACACCAATGTGCACGACTTAATTCTCCTGCGGTGACCTTTTGTATTTGTTGAAGCCAGCGCACTTCGGGTGGTGCGTCTGGTGCGGCCGTTCAGCACGAACCCGCCGGTTCCGGGGCGGGCCGAGCATTTTGCAGACGAACCGAAGGGGCTTCAACCGGTTCTGAAGCGATACGAAGCCAAAACTACAAGTCACCCTGTGACCGTATGTCGCAACAAGCTGGAAGCAGCCTGTCAAACAAAGGGTATTCGGAGATTACGAGAAAAACTGCAATTTTTTGTAGGCGTTTCGCGGATGCGTTCGTAGATGTCGCAAATAAGCGCTGAAAGCCGCGTGGTTGGCAGGCTTGAAGGCATTTTTGGTGCAACCTGAACAGTTTTCGGATTAGCGACAATTCCGTATATCTGTAGGTGTTTAAAATAATTGACTACAGGGTCAGATTCGCGTGTCGCTCCGATGCGTCGCGGTGTAGTGCTCGGCTTGTTGCACCAGCCAGTCACGGAAGGCGCGCAATGATGCCGATTCCAGCTTGCGCTCTGGAATCATCAGGTAATACGCCTTGGCGCTGGCCAGGGTATGACCGTTGGCGATAACCAGCCTGCCCTCCTCCAGTTCGCGCTGGATCAGGAACGGCGGGATCAGGGCGATACCCATCTCGTGCATGGCTGCCTGGGCCAGCATCGAGAATAGCTCATAGCGTGGGCCTGTCATGTCGCGCTCCACGTTCATGTCCAGGCTCCCGAACCATTGCCGCCAAGCATAGGGGCGGGTGGTCTGTTGCAGTAGGGGCTGCTCGGCGATACGCCGTGGGTCCAGGCTGCCCTGCCCGTCCAGCAGCGCCGGGCTGCACACCGGCACGGGGTTTTCGCCCATCAGCCGGTGGGATTGGGTGCCAGACCAGTCCCCATCGCCGAAGTAGATGGCGGCATCGAAGGCCGTGTCGGCGAAGAGGAAGGGGCGCGTGCGGTTGGTGAGATTCACCGTGACGTCCGGGTGACGTTGCTGGAAGTCCTTCAGGCGTGGCAGCAGCCATTGCGTGCCGAAGGTCGGCACTACGGCGAGCTCGATCACGTTCGCACCTTGCTGGCGCATTACCGACAAGGTATCGCGCTCGACGGCATCGAGTTGGGCGGCCACCTGGCGACTATAGGACAAGCCCGCCTCGGTCAATTTCACCCCTCGGCGGGAGCGGCGGAACAACTCGACATTCAAAAAGGCTTCGAGACCACCGATTTGCCGACAGACGGCACCCTGCGTCAGAGCCAGTTCCTGGGCTGCCTTGGTGAAGCTCTCGTGGCGTGCGGCCGCCTCGAAGCAGACCAATGCCGTGGTGCTGGGAATCTTGCGGCGCATGTACGTCAACCTCACTTGTAAGGCGGATAATCTGGCGATTTTTAGTTTTACGAAGTGAGAAAATATCACTAATCGGTGCGCAATCCTCGTTTGTCCAGACGGCCGATCAGGCCTAGGATCAAAGCACAAGAAACTCCGCTTCCCTATTTCGAGGTATTCGCTCATGGCCGGTAAAGCAAGCTTCAACTGGATCGACCCGCTGCTGCTGGATCAGCAGCTCACTGAAGAAGAGCGCATGGTCCGTGACAGCGCTTATCAGTTCGCCCAGGACAAGCTGGCACCCCGTGTGCTGGAGGCCTTCCGCCACGAGCAGACCGATCCTGCAATCTTCCGTGAGATGGGTGAAGTCGGCCTGCTCGGCGCTACCATCCCGGTCGAATACGGCGGCAGCGGATTGAACTACGTCTGCTATGGCCTGATTGCCCGTGAAGTGGAACGCATCGACTCCGGCTATCGCTCGATGATGAGCGTGCAGTCGTCGCTGGTTATGGTGCCGATCAACGAGTTCGGCAGCGAAGCGCAGAAACAGAAGTACCTGCCCAAGCTCGCCGCTGGTGAGTGGATCGGCTGTTTCGGCCTGACCGAGCCGAACCACGGGTCTGACCCGGGATCGATGATCACCCGTGCGCGCAAGGCCGACGGCGGCTACCGCCTCACCGGCAGCAAGATGTGGATCACCAACAGCCCGATCGCCGATGTCTTCGTGGTATGGGCCAAGGATGATGCTGGCGATATCCGCGGCTTCATCCTCGAAAAGGGCTGGGAAGGCCTGAGCGCCCCGGCCATCCATGGCAAGGTCGGCCTGCGCGCCTCGATCACCGGCGAGATCGTCATGGACAACGTGTTCGTACCGGAAGAAAACATGTTCCCGGAAGTCCGCGGTCTGAAGGGGCCGTTCACCTGCCTTAACTCGGCCCGCTACGGCATTTCCTGGGGCGCCCTGGGTGCAGCCGAGGCCTGCTGGCACACTGCGCGCCAATACACGCTGGACCGCAAGCAGTTCGGTCGCCCGTTGGCTGCCAACCAATTGATCCAAAAGAAGCTGGCCGACATGCAGACCGAGATCACGCTGGCGCTGCAGGGCTGCCTACGCCTGGGCCGGATGAAGGACGAAGGCACCGCGGCGGTGGAAATCACCTCCATCATGAAGCGCAACTCCTGTGGCAAGGCCCTGGACATCGCGCGGATGGCGCGCGATATGCTCGGTGGCAATGGGATCTCCGACGAGTTCGGCGTGGCCCGTCACCTGGTCAACCTCGAAGTGGTCAACACTTATGAAGGTACTCACGACGTGCACGCGCTGATCCTGGGTCGTGCGCAGACTGGTATCCAGGCGTTCTATTGATAGAGGAGCCGGCCATGGGTGCGCTATCACATTTGCGGGTGCTCGATCTTTCTCGCGTGCTGGCGGGCCCTTGGTCCGGTCAGATCCTTGCCGACCTTGGGGCCGATGTTATCAAGGTCGAGCGTCCGGGCACGGGGGACGATACCCGCTCGTGGGGCCCACCCTTCCTCAAGGATGCTCAGGGCGAGAACACCAGCGAAGCGGCCTATTATCTGTCGGCCAACCGCAACAAGCGCTCGGTGACCATCGACTTCACTCAGCCAGAGGGCCAGCGCCTGGTGCGCGAGCTTGCGGCAAAGTCGGACATCGTCATCGAGAACTTCAAGGTGGGTGGCCTGGCCGCCTATGGACTGGATTACGCGAGCCTGAAGACGGTCAACCCGAAGCTCATCTATTGCTCGATCACCGGGTTCGGTCAGACAGGTCCTTATGCCAAGCGGGCCGGTTATGACTTCATGATCCAGGGGCTCGGCGGGCTGATGAGCCTGACAGGTCGCCCGGAAGGTGAAGAAGGCGCGGGGCCCATCAAGGTGGGTGTCGCCCTGACGGACATTCTGACCGGGTTGTATTCGACCGTGGCGATCCTGGCCGCCCTCGCCTATCGCGACCAGACTGGCGTCGGCCAGCACG